>NZ_JBFOCW010000019.1:0-140818 GCF_040908005.1 Aeromonas sp. s1(2024)
CCGGTCACCTGGTGATGTCGACCCTGCACACCAACACCGCCATCGGCGCCATCACCCGGATGCGGGACATGGGGATTGAGCCCTTCCTGCTCTCCTCGTCGCTCCTGGCGGTACTGGCCCAGCGGCTGGTGCGCACCCTCTGCCCGGATTGCCGCGCACCGCACCCTGTCACCGAGCAGGAGCGTCTGGCCATGGGCATCGAGCTTGCGCCGGATCAGCAGATCTGGCGTCCGGTGGGCTGCGAGCAGTGCAACCACACCGGCTATCGCGGCCGGACCGGCATCCACGAGCTGGTGGTGGTGGACGAGGCGGTGCGCGAGGCGATCCACAGCGCCAGCGGCGAGCTCGCCATCGAGCGGCTGATCCGGGGTCACACCCCCAGCATCCGCCGCGACGGCATCGACAAGGTGCTCAAGGGGCAGACCAGCCTCGAAGAGGTGCTGCGCGTGACCCGGGAAGACTGAGATGGCGGCATTTGAATACAAGGCCCTCGACGGCAAGGGGCGCAACAAGAGCGGCGTGCTGGAAGGGGATTCCGCCCGCCAGGTGCGCCAGCTGCTGCGCGAGCAGGGGCTGACCCCCCTCGAGGTGAACGAGACCACCGAGAAGGCCAAACGGGAGGCGAACCGCTTCGTGCTGTTTCGCCGTGGTGCCTCCACCGCAGAACTGGCCCTCATCACCCGCCAGCTGGCGACCCTGGTGGGGGCCGGTCTCACCATCGAGGAGGCCCTCAAGGCGGTCGCCGAACAGTGCGAGAAGGCCCACCTGCGCAGCCTGGTGGCGACGGTGCGCAGCAAGGTGGTGGAGGGGTATTCCCTGGCCGATTCGCTGGGGGCCTTCCCCCATGTGTTCGACCAGCTGTTCCGCTCCATGGTAGCGGCCGGCGAGAAGTCCGGTCACCTGGAGAAGGTGCTCAACCGTCTCGCCGATTACACAGAGCAGCGCCAGCACATGCGCACCAAGCTGCTGCAGGCGATGATCTATCCCATCGTCCTCACTCTGGTGGCGGTGGGGGTCATCTCCATACTGCTCACCGCCGTGGTGCCCAAGGTGGTGGCCCAGTTCGAACACATGGGCCAGCAACTGCCGGGCACCACCCGTTTCCTCATCGGCACCAGCGAGCTGTTGCAGCACTACGGCCTCTGGTTCCTGCTGCTCCTTGGCATTGGCGGCCTGATCTGGCGCTGGTGGCTGACCGACGACAAGCGTCGTCGTCGCTGGCACCAGGTGATACTGCGCCTGCCGGTGATCGGTCGGGTCAGCCGCGGTCTCAACACCGCCCGCTTTGCCCGCACCCTGAGCATCCTCAACGCCAGCGCCGTGCCCCTGCTGGAGGGAATGAAGATCGCCGGCGAAGTGCTCTCCAACGACTATGCCCGCATGCGCATCGGTGAGGCCACCGAGCGGGTGCGGGAGGGGACCAGCCTGCGCAAGTCGCTGGATGAAACCAGAATTTTTCCGCCCATGATGCTGCACATGATCGCCTCGGGCGAGCAGAGCGGCGAGCTCGACAGCATGCTGGAGCGGGCGGCGGACAACCAGGACAGGGAGTTCGAAACCCAGGTGAACATCGCCCTCGGGGTGTTCGAGCCCATGCTGGTGGTCTCCATGGCCGGGGTGGTGCTGTTTATCGTGATGTCGATCCTGCAGCCGATCCTGGAGCTCAACAACATGGTGAATCTGTGAGGCTGGCGTGCGTGTGACATCGGTCGATCCCGCGGTCAACTCGCTCGAGCTCAACAATATGGTGAATCTGTGAGGGTCGGGTGCCCGAATAGGCTTCGCCATTCGAACCTGCACATTCAATCGAACGATCGTGGTTTAACAGTTAATCGTTGATGGCTCATGCCATCTCATTTCGTTAGGGAGTCAGTCATGCAAAAGCGTCGTCAATCGGGTTTTACCCTGCTGGAAGTGATGGTGGTCATCGTGATCCTGGGGATCCTGGCCAGTCTGGTGGTGCCCAACCTGATGGGCAACAAGGAGAAGGCGGATCAGCAAAAAGCGGTCTCCGACATAGTGGCGCTGGAAAACGCCCTCGACATGTACAAGCTGGACAACAACCGCTACCCCACCACCGAGCAGGGGCTGGATGCCCTGGTCAACAAGCCGACCGCATCCCCTGAGCCGCGCAGCTACCGTGAAGGGGGCTACATCAAGCGCCTGCCGCAGGATCCCTGGGGCAACCAGTACCAGCTGCTGAGCCCGGGCCAGTTCGGCAAGATCGACATCTTCTCCATGGGGATGGACGGCGAAGCCGGGACCGATGACGACATCGGCAACTGGAACCTGAAGGACTTCCAATAAGTGATTCCGCCGCGTCGTGCTCACCGGGCCACCCCGGGGCTGCCTGAATGAAGGTGGCCTCTTGGGCCCGTCACCAGGCCGGTTTTACCCTGCTGGAAGTGTTGCTGGTCGCCATGTTGATGGGACTGGTGGCGACCGCCGTCACCCTCAGCATGGGGGGCGCCAGGGGGGATCGGGAGCTCGACAAGCAGGCGCGCCGCTTCATGGCGACCCTGCAGCAGGCCCAGGAGTATTCGGTCATGGATGGCAGGCTGCTGGGGCTGCGGGTCGAGGAGAACGGCTGGCAGTTTATGTCCCGGGATCCCAAGGATCGCAAGTGGCGCGCACTGACCGGTGACAGGCTGCTGGGGCCGGTGACGTTGCCGGAGGGGATGACCCTGGCGGTGGAGCTGGAAGGTTTCAACTGGCGTACTGCGTCGGATGAACGCCAGGAGCAGGGTCGGGACGAGCGTGAGCGGACACCCCAGATCCTGGTCTTTCCGGGGGGAGAGCTCTCTCCCTTCGTGCTGACCCTGAGCCAGCAGGACGAGGATCTGCACTACCTGCGCACCGTCAGGGGGGACGAGTTCGGTCGTCTCTCCCTGCTGCAGGATGAAGAGGAAGAAGAGTGAAGAGCGCCAGGCCCGCAGGGGGCGTTCTAGCGCGTCGCACCGCTCTGTCGGGCGGCCCCGCCCGGGTGCGCGGCATGACGCTGCTGGAGGTCATGGTGGCCCTGGCGGTGTTTGCCATCGCCGGGCTGGCGGTGATGAAGACCGCGAGCGAACACCTGGCCGGCCTCAATTATCTGGAGCAGAAGACCCTGGCGACCTGGGTGGTGGAGAATCAGCTGGTGCAGC
Organism: Aeromonas sp. s1(2024); assembly: GCF_040908005.1. Classification (NCBI taxonomy): domain Bacteria; kingdom Pseudomonadati; phylum Pseudomonadota; class Gammaproteobacteria; order Aeromonadales; family Aeromonadaceae; genus Aeromonas; species Aeromonas sp. s1(2024). The sequence goes on from NZ_JBFOCW010000019.1 coordinate 3,144, forward strand.
AGAAGCTCGAAGGCAAGTGGCCGGGAGACAGCTGGGTGGAAGGGGACGAGGAGATGGCCGGGCAGACCTGGTACTGGCGCTATCGCGGCGTCGCCACGGCGGACAGCAACTTCAGGGCGCTGGACATGGAAGTGCGCACCGCGCCCAAGGCCGACAGCCCGGTGGCCATGATCCGGACCTATCTCAGCCGATGAACATTCATCAACGTGCGTCCATGATCCGGAGCCGGTGTCAGCCGATGATCCAGAGCAACACCCGCCCATCGCACCACCGCGGCTTTACCCTGCTTGAGATGCTGGTGGCCATCGCCATCTTCGCCACCCTGAGCCTGGGGGCCTATCAGGTGCTGCAAGGGGTGCTGACCAGCGACGAGGTGGCCAAGCGCAAGGAGGCCCGTCTCTCGGAACTGCAGCTCGCCTTCAGCCTGCTGGAGCGGGACATTACCCAGATGGTGCCGCGCAGCGGTCGCATCGACGGCGAGAACAACAAGGTGCTGCTGGCGGCGTCCCGCTTCGGCCAGCAGAGCGACGACTGGGGCATGGCCTTCATTCGCGGCGGCTGGCTTAATCCGGACGGCATACTGCCGCGCTCCGGCCTGCAACGGGTGGGCTGGCGTCTCAAGGGGCAGACCCTGGAGCGGTTGAGCTACCTCTATCCGGATCCGGCCATTGGCACCGAGCCGCGCATTCAGCCCGTGCTGACTGGCGTGACGGCGCTGCGCCTCTATTTCTACGACAAGGGACAGTGGAAGGAAGAGTGGACCCAGCGCGACCTGCTGCCCTACGGGCTGGCGGTGGAGCTGGAGCTTGAAGACTACGGCACCATCCGCCGCCAGTTCCTGATCGGAGCCGGTGGTCAGAGGGCAGAGAATGGTAACTGATCGTCGTTTTCCCCTGTCTATCACGGAGGATGACGGCACTATTCGACGCCGCCAGTTCCTGATCGGTGCTGGTGGCCAGAGGGCAGAGAATGGTAACTGATCGTCGTTTTCCCCTGTCCGTCACGGAGGATGACGGCACTATTCGACGTCGCCAGTTTCTGATCGGTGCTGGTGGCCAGCGAGCGGACAATGGCAATTAAGCGCGGCCGGGGCCGATCCCGCACTACACTGGGCCGCCAGGGGGGCATGGCCCTGCTGGTGGTGCTGCTCATCCTCGCGGTGATGGTGATCGTCGCCAGCAACATGAGCGGCCGCCTGCAACTGGAGCTGCGCCGCACCGCCAACCTCACCCTGGGCAAGCAGGCCTGGTGGTATGCCATGTCGGCGGAGGCCCTGGTGATCAAGGTGCTGAACCAGGACTTCAAGGATGACCCGGATCGGGTGAGTCTGGGACAGAACTGGGCGCGAGAGGACGGGGTCTTCCCGGTGGAGGATGGCACTCTCTCGGGCCGGGTGCGGGATCTGCAATCCTGCTTCAACCTCAACAGCCTGAGCGTGCCCCTCAAGGAGGGGGAGAACGGCGACGATCTCGAGGCCCAGCCTTACCAGTTCAAGGTGTTCCGGGCCCTGCTCGCCCAACTCGAGGTGGATGATTACGAAGCGGTGCAGCTGACGGACGCCATCCGCGACTGGACCGACAAGGATACCCAGCTGGTCTCGAGCAACGGGGCCGAGGATGCCTACTACGAGGGACTCAATCCCCCCTACCTGGTGGCTAACCAGCGGATGCTGGGCACCGACGAATTGCGGGCGGTGCGCGGGGTGAGCGCCAGCCTGTACGCCCGGCTGGCCCCCTATGTGTGCACCCTGCCCAATGACAAGCTGGTGGTGAACATCAACACCATCCGGCCGGAGCAGGCGGCCCTGCTGGTGGGGCTCTACCAGGGGAAGATCGGGCTGGACGATGCCAAGCGGGTGCTGACCAGCCGCCCCAAGAAGGGGTGGAAGAACAAGCAGGAGATGACGGAGCAGTTGCAGGTTCAGCCGGGTGCCATCACCGGGCTGGATGGCGCCCTGGACATCAAGAGCAGCTTCTTCGAGGCCCGCCTGCTGGCGGAGGTGGGGGAGACCCGCGCCAGGCTTGAGACCGTCTTCCAGCGTGGCAAGGACAACAAGCTGGTGATGCTGCGTCGCCTGAGCGGCGGCGCCGAATAACAAGGGGGCGTGGGGCGGTTCAGCTGACCTGCGCATCTCCCGATTGGACTGCAACCCATGGCTGTGCGCCCGCCCCCTGAGGGAGGAGCGGGCATGGCAGGAGAGACATTAGTGAGCGAGAGTCTGGTCATCCGTCTAGGGACCAATGCGCAGCAGCCAGTGCACTGGCTGGTCTGGTCGGCGCAGGAGCAGGAGATCATCGCCTCCGGCATCCTGGCCTCGGCGCACGCCCTCGGCGAGCTGCAGGAGCGTGCCGGTGGTCGCCCCGTGGTGACCCTGGTGCCCGGCAGCGATCTTATCTTCCGGCGGGTCAATCTGCCGGGCAAATACAGCCGCCAGAGTGCGGCGGCCCTGCCCTATCTGCTGGAGGAGCAGATCGCCTCAGACGTGGACGATCTGCACCTGGTGGTGCTCGGCCATCAGGGCCGCGAGGTGGATCTGATGGCGGTGGACAAGGGGAAGATGCAGTCCTGGCTCGGCTGGCTGGAGCAGGCAGGGCTCAAGACCCTGCACCTGCTGCCCGACGTGCTGGCGCTGCCGCTCGCCGCTGATGGCTGGTCAGCCCTGCAACTGGGGGAGGAGTGGCTGGTCCGCCAGGGCCCCCGTCAGGGCATAGTGGCGGAGGAATCCCTGCTGGCCATGCTGCTGGCAGCGCAGACCGAACCCGTCACCCTTCACTGCCATACTCCCATCCCCGCCATGGCGGCGGGCAACTGGCAGGGGGCTGACCCGGAACTGCCCATGCTGTTGCTGGCGAAAGGGGCGCTGACCTGCCAGGCCAACCTGTTGCAGGGGCCCTATCGTCCCCAGACCGAATACGCCCGCTACTGGTTGCAGTGGCGCAAGGTGGCGGTGCTGGCAGGCGTATTGTTGCTGGTGGCCCTGGTGCAGCGCGGTGTGCATCTGCACCAGCTGGCGGAACAGGACAAGGCCCTCAAGGCGGAGATCCGGCAGGTCTACACCCGGATCTTCCCGGGGGAGACGCGTATCGTCAACGTGCGCAGCCAGATGACCCAGCACCTCCAGCAGTTGGGACAGGCTCCCCAGGATGGCGTCCTGTTGCTCCTGACCGAGCTGGCCCCGGTGTTTGCCGAGGTGCCCGGCCTCAAGCCCGAAGTGCTGCGCTTCGATGCAGCCCGGGGCGAGCTGAGGTTGCAGGTGACGGCCCCCGGCTTCACCGAGATCGAACGTTTCCGCGAGCTGGCGGGCAAGCGCTTCGAGGTGCAGCAGGGTGAGGTGCGAAGCACCGAAGGCAAGGTCGAAGGGGCGCTGGTGCTCAAGGGGAGGTCGTCATGATGGACAAACTGCAGAGCTGGTGGCGCGGCATCAGTGCCCGCGAGCAGCGGCTGGTGGCGGTGGGGGGCAGCGTGCTGCTCATCGGGCTCTTCTACTGGGCGATCTGGCAGCCGGTGGCAAATCGCATTGCCGAGCGCGAGCGGCAGGTGGTGAACCAGCAGCAGACCCTGGCCTGGCTCAAGGAGAAGGGACAGGAGGTGCTGGCGATGCAGGGGGGACAGGGGCGCCAGATCGATACCGGCGGTACCCTGGACGGTGTGGTGAACCGCACCGCCTTCAACCAGAAGATCAAGATTGCCCGCTTGCAGCCCCAGGGTCAGGAGCTGCAGGTATGGATAGACACAGTGCCGTTCGATGATCTGCTGATCTGGCTTGCGACCCTCTCGGATCAATACGGCGTCCAGGTGCAGATCATCGAGCTGGCCCGCGAGGGGCTGGCCCCCGGGCTGGTCAAGGTCAGACGTTTGCAGTTGAGTCGTTCCCAATGAAGCGAAAAATAGTGATCGCCAGTCTCTTCCTGCTGGCCTATCTCGGTTTCCTGCTGGCCCAGTTGCCTGCATCCCTGGTGGTGCGCCATCTGCCGCTGCCCCCCAATCTGGTGCGGCTGGAGGGGGTGAGCGGCACCCTCTGGAGCGGTCAGGCCGCTCGGGTGCAATATGCCAGCGAGTCCCTCACCCAGTTGCGCTGGGATCTCGATGGCTGGTCCCTGCTGCGGCTGGCGCCCGAGGTGTCGGTGCGCTTTGGCGAGCGCAGCGGACTCAACGGGCAGGGGATCCTGGGTTGGAACGGTGCCGCTTTCGGGCGCGACATCACCCTGAATGCGCCGGCCCTCTGGGTGCTGGAGCGGGTGCCGATGAGACCCCCTTTCCCGTTGACGGCGGCGGGTCAGTTGCAGCTCAAGATCGACCAGTTTGCCCAGGGCAATCCCTGGTGTGACAACCTTTACGGGGATCTTCACTGGTATGACGCACAGGCGGACACCCCGGCGGGCAAGCTGACCCTGGGGGATCCCGAGATCACGCTCACCTGTCTCGACTCCCGGCTGGTGGCCGAGATCAAGCAGGGCTCGGAGGCGGTGCAGGTGCTGGGCAAGCTGGAGTTGCAGGCCAATCGCCAGTACCTGTTCCAGGGCACCCTGAAACCGGGTCCCGAGCTGCCGGACCAGATGAAACAGGGGCTCCCCTTCCTCGGCCAGCCCGATGGGCAGGGGCGCTTCCCGCTGCGTTATCAGGGCCGCATCTGACGGCGTTGCCCATGGTTTGAACCACCCCGCCCCGGCGGGGTGGTGTCGTTATGGGGGCGCGCCGGCTGGCGCCGTGATGAGGTGATTGAGGAAGAAGCTGAACAGCTCGGCCCGGGAGTGCAGGTTCAACTTGGCGTAGAGATGCTTGCGGTGATTCTTCACCGTGCCGCTGCCGATGCCGAGCGCACCGGCAATGGCCTCGGTATCCAGCCCCTGCAACAGCAAACCCGCCACCTGGCGCTCCCGCCGGGTTAGCTGATCTCCCCCCACACTGGCGATAGCCTGCTCCACGGCTCCCTTGAGGTCCGTGCCATCTGACCTGGCCGGGCTGCGGGCTAGGCGGGGTGTCTCTTCCCGCCAGTGCTGGCGACACAGGGAGTGGACCAGCGGGAACAGTGCCTCCAGCCTGGTCAGCTCGTCACGGCTGAGGGAGCTGCGCTTGTCGAGGCGGCCCAGAAACAGCATCAGGGTGAGGCCGCCGCGCACCGGCAGGATCAGCCCCACCTCTTCCTGCCAGCCGGTGGCCTGATAGAAGTGGTGGCGATACTCGGGGTCGAGCCGCCCCCGCGACACCTGCGCCAGGGTCCAGACCCCGGCACCCAGCCCCTGCTCCAGCGCCTGCATGAAGGGATCCTGACTGAAGTGGCGTGTGAGGTAGCGGTCGAATAATAGGGCCCGCTGATGATGCAGGTTGTCGTAGAGGTAGACGGGCCGTTGCCCCACCCCGAGCAGCAGGGCACAGTCGAACGCCACCTGTTGCTGGATGAGGCGCACCAGGGCCGCCGGGAAGCCGCTGCCGTGCAGGGCATCGACGGCGGCGGTCAGGCTCAGGGTATCCGTGGCAGGAGACGGGGGCATGGCGATGGGCTCCGGGTCAGGGAATGGTTTCCCCACGATGACAGGATGCTAGCACGGGAGTGGCAAAACTGTCCCCTGGGGGACATATCTGCCTGCACCGCAAACGGAGAGGATGGCCCTCTTTCTCTTGCTGTTGGAGCCCTCCATGACAAATCCTCACCTGCTCGATGAGCTGACCCAGCGCGGCCTGGTGGCCCAGAATTCCGACCCGGTGGCGCTGGCCGACCATCTTGCCACCCCGCGCACCGTCTACTGCGGGTTCGATCCCACCGCTGGCAGCCTGCACATCGGCCACCTGGTGCCACTGCTGATGCTGCGCCGCTTCCAGCTGGCGGGCCACACCCCGGTGGCCCTGGTGGGCGGGGCCACCGGCCTTATCGGCGATCCCAGCTTCAAGGCAAGCGAGCGCACCCTCAACAGCGCCGAAACGGTGCAGGGCTGGGTCGCCAGCCTGTCGGCCCAGATAAGCGCCCTGTTGCCGGCGAGCGACGGGCTGGCGGCGCCGCTGCTGGTCAACAATGCCGACTGGATGGGGCAGATGTCCGCTCTCGATTTTCTGCGGGACATCGGCAAGCACTTCTCGGTCAACGCCATGCTGGCCCGCGAATCGGTGCGCCAGCGCCTGGCCCGTCCGGATCAGGGCATCTCGTTCACCGAGTTCTCCTACGCCCTGCTGCAATCCCAGGACTTCGCCGTGCTCAACCAGCGCCTCGGCTGCACCCTGCAGATCGGCGGCAACGACCAGTGGGGCAATATCACCAGCGGCATGGACCTCACTAGGCGGCTGCATCAGGCCCAGGTCTATGGCATGACGCTGCCGCTCATCACCAAGGCCGATGGCACCAAGTTCGGCAAGACCGAGGGGGGCGCTATCTGGCTCGACCCGGCGCTCATCTCCCCTTACGCCTTCTACCAGTTCTGGCTCGGCACCGCGGACGAGGATGTCTACCGCTTCCTGCGCTACTACAGCTTTATGCCGCTGGCCGAGATTGAGACGCTGGAGGCGGAGGATGCGAAGCGGCAGGGGCGCAAGCTGGCCCAGCAGGTGCTGGCGGACGAGCTGACCGAACTGGTACACGGCAAGGGGGCGCTGGCGGCGGCGCAGCGCATCAGCGAATCGTTGTTCAGTGGCGAGGTAGCGCGCCTTGGGGAGAGCGATCTGGCCCAGCTGGCGCAAGATGGCATGCCAAGCAGCCCCATCAAGGGGGAAACGGATCTGGTGACCCTGCTGGTGGAGTGCGGCCTGGCCAACTCGAAGCGGATCGCCCGCGAGCTGCTGGCGGCGGGGGCCGTCAGCGTCAACGGTGCGATCCGCCGGGATGAGCCGCTCACCGCCGACGATCGGCTGTTCGGCCGCTACCTGCTGCTGCGCCGGGGCAAGAAGCAGTACCACCTGGTGATCTGCTCATGAAGGGGTGAGCGCCTCGATGACGTAGTCGAGGAAGTGGCCGACCAGGGCCGACTCGGCCCGGCGCTGGGTATAGAGGGCGTAGAAATGGGCCCCCTTGGGGCGATAGTCCGGCAGCACTTCGCGCACCACCCCCTCGGCCAGCTCGGCCGCCACCAGGTAGCGCGGCAGGCGGGCTATCCCCAGTCCCTGGCGCATCCCCTGGTGAATCGCCTTCTTGCTGCTGAAGGCCAGCTCGCCCGCTACCTCGAGAGGGATCTCGCGCCCCTGGGCAAGCAGGGGCCAGCGCTCGTGGCGGCCGTACTCCTGGCTGCGGGTGATGAGGCTGTGCTGGTGCAGATCCTGCGGTGTGGTGAGGGGCGGGTGACGGTCGAGGTAGTCGGCGCTGGCGCAGAGCACCAGATCGTCCACCGCGATGGGGCGCGCCAGGTAGGGCTGGGTGCCGAGCTCGGTGCTGCGAAACGCCACGTGCAGGTTGTCGCGCAGCAGGTCGGCCGGGGTATTGCTGAAGTCGGCGATGATCCGCACCTCCGGGTGATCGGCGCGAAAGCGCAGCAGCACCGGAGTCAGCACCACCTCGCCCCACAGATCCGGCGCCGTGATGCGCAGCTCCCCGCACAGTGCCGAGCGGCGGCGCTGCAGGCCGTCCAGCAACTGCTCGTGCAGGGCGATCATCTGGTCGGCCTGGCGGTAGGCGAGCTCTCCTGCGTCGGTCAGTTGCACCCGGCGGGTGGTGCGGCTCAGGAGCACGCTGCCGAGGCTTTGCTCCAGGTGGCGCAGATCTTTTGACGCCTTGCTCGGGGTGATGCCGAGCTGGGCCGCCGCCGCGGCGAAGGATCCGCAGCGGACGATGGCGACCAGCAGGCGCATCAGGTAGAGGGTATCGAGCTTGTGGTGACGCATGAGGGGTGGCCTATTATGTCTTTCTGAGAATGAATGTCTTGCTTGTACGTCTGATTATATCCTCCTGGCCCGGGTTTATAGTGGCCGCCATGCCATTGCGATCCCGGGAGAGGACGATGAACAAGACACTGGGCGACAGCTTCCACTTCGAGCGAGCCGGATTGCGGCTCAAGAACCGGGCCGTGCTGGCCCCTTTGACCCACAACATGAGCGGCGCAGGCGGTGATCCCGGCCAGGCCGAGCTCGACTGGATGGCGCGCTGCGCCCGTGGCGGCTTCGGCCTGCTCATCGCCGCCGCCACCCAGGTGCAGCCCGGCGGACGCTGCTGGGCGGGGCAGCCTGCCCTGATGACGGACGCCCAGCAGCAGGCCTTCACGGCCCTGGCCGACAGTGCGCGGCAGGCCGGGGCGCTGGCGGTGGTGCAACTGCATCACGGCGGGATGCGGGCTCTGCCCGAGCTGAACGACGGGGTGCCGGTCGGCCCGTGCGCGCTGGCGCCGGGCGGGCGTTACCCCCTCGGGGTCAAGGGGCTGAGCGAGGAGGAGATTCTGACGCTCATTGACGCCTTTGTGATCGCTGCCGAGCGGGCCCATGGCGCCGGCCTGCACGGGGTCGAGCTGCACGCAGCCCACCACTTCCTGCTCTGCAACTTCCTCAACCCCCTGCACAACCGGCGCACCGACCGCTGGGGTGGCAGCCTCGCCAACCGGGCGCGGATCCTGGTGGAGATAGTGCGCGGCATTCGCGCCCGTCTACCCCGGGGTTTCCTGGTCGGGGTGCGTCTCTCCCCCGAGAGCTATGCCCATATCCAGGGCATCGAACTGGCCCATCAGCTGGCGGTGGCGCGCCTGCTGGCGGACGAGGGGATCGACTACCTGCACTTCTCCATGGGGGACAGCTTCAAGGCGGTGGCGGGGGATCCCGACGGCGGCGCCCTGCTGGAGGCGGTAAGGGTCGGGTTGGCCGGGCGGGTGCCGCTCATGGTGGCGGGCAAGATTAGCGACGCAGATTCGGCGGTTCGGGCTCTGGCCGGCGGCGCCGATCTGGTGGCGGTGGGCACGGCGGCCCTTGGCAATCCGGACTGGATGGAACGGGTGAGCCGCGGCCTGCCTCTGCATGCGGCCCCTTTCACGGCGGCGCACCTCACGGAGGTCGGCTTCAACCCAAGCGCCCTCGACTACCTGGCCGGCATGGGGGTGCTGGCCCCGCGCGATGCGGCCTGAGGGCTTTCATGAACGGTATGCGCTCGGCAGGCTGTTGAGCTTATGTGACAAGGCCCTCGTGAAGAGGGCCTTGTGCGTGTCAGGCGCCGAGAGGGAGCAGGTCGGCGTAGTCGTCGAGCGCCGGGAAGTGCTGGAAGGTGAGCGGCGGCATCTGGCTGTCGGGGTGACGGATGCCGAGCTGGTGGGCGATGCCGAACTCGGCCGAGGCGGCCAGGATCCGCTCGCTGTCATCCACGAAGAGGGTGCGGGCCGGGTCGAAGGCCAGCCGCTCGGCCAGTGCCTGCCAGCAGTGCTGGCTCTCCTTCGACCACCCGAGCTCATGGGTGCTCACCATCAGATCGAGATGCTGGGCGAGGCCGAGGCGTGCATCCTTCACCGACAGGCTGGCGGGATGGGCATTGGTGAAGAGCACCACCTGCTTGCCGGCGGCCTTGAGTGCGGCCAGGAAGGGAATGACGTTGGGGCGCCACTGGATCTTCTCCAGGATCTCCTGTTTGAGGGCGCGGATGTCGAGCCCGAGCGTCCGGGTCCAGTAATCCACGCAGTACCAGTCGAGCGTGCCGTTGACCGCATGATAGTGGGTGTCTATCTGCGCCTTCGCCTCGGCCAGCGGCAGGCCGAGTCGCTCGGCGTAGCGCACCGGCACCAGGGTTTGCCACAGATGGCTGTCAAAATGGAGATCGATCAGGGTGCCATCCATGTCGAGCAACACGGTATCAATCTGGTGCCAGGGCAGGGGAGTCGACATGGGGCCTCGCGATGTCTGTGGTGATGGGAAAAACGGGGCGCATTATAACGGATTTTTCAGACATCTTTCCCCTCTTTGCCCCGTGGTGTTCGGCAGGGGAGTCGTTTACTCTTGAAACACGATTTTTTAACGAGCAGTCAGCCCCCGATGAGCGATCCCCACAAGCGCAATCCCGTCCACCTCAGTGTCGAGACCATGGCCCATGACAAGAGCAAGCCGGAGATCCTCAAGGCCGAGATCGTGGCCGAGAGCCGGCTGTTCAAGGTGGAGTCCCTTCACCTGAAATTCTCCAACGGCGAGGAGCGGGTCTACGAGCGGATGCGCGGCGGCAACCGGGGTGCCGTCATGGTGGTGCCCCTGTTCGATGCCCACACCCTGCTGCTGGTGCGCGAGTACGCGGCGGGCACCCACTCCTACGAGCTGGGTTTCCCCAAGGGATTGATAGACCCCGGTGAAAATGCCTTCGAGGCGGGCAACCGGGAGCTCATGGAGGAGGCGGGCTTCGGGGCGAGCAGCCTGACCCTGCTCAAGCAGGTGTCGCTGGCGCCGGGGTATTTCTCCAGCCGGATGGACATCTTGCTGGCGCGGGATCTCTACCCCGAGCAGCGGGTCGGTGACGAGCCCGAGCCTCTCGAGGTGATCCCCTGGCCCCTCAACCGGATCGACGAGTTGCTGGCACGACCGGACTTCACCGAGTCGCGCAGCATCAGTGCCCTGCTGCTGGCCAGCAAATGGCTGGCGGAGCAGGGAAATTAGCCCGCAGAGGGTCTGTTTGGCAATCAGAGGCAGAGGTAAGCACCATGCAGGAGTTGTTGGCCTGGATACCCGAGGTCAAGGAGATCGCCCGTGAGGCGGGCAGGATCCTTCACGAGATCTATCGCGGCGGTCAGTTCGAACGCCAGTTGAAGGAGGATGCGACCCCGGTCACCAGTGCCGATCTTGCTGCCGATGCCTACCTCAAACAGGCGCTGGCAGCGCTCACTCCCCATGTCCCCGTGCTGACCGAAGAGGCGGCCGACATCCCCTTCAACCAGCGTGCCAACTGGCGTCAGTACTGGCTGGTGGACCCGCTGGACGGCACTGGTGAGTTCATCGCAGGCAGCGGCGACTTCGCCACCCTGATCGCCCTGGTGCGGGACAATGTCCCGGTGCTCGGGGTTATCTATGCCCCCGAATCCGATCTGCTCTACTGGGCGGTGCGTGGTCACGGCGCCTTCAAGGAGGCGAACGGCGAGAGCCGTCCCATCAGCGCCATCCATCATGAACACGATCAGCCTGACTCCCTGGTGGTGGCCATCAGCCGCCGCCAGAAACTGGAGAACCTGACCCGTCGCCTCAACCCGGCCATCCACTACGAGCTGATCCCGCTCGGCTCCAGCTCCCTCAAGTCCTGCCTGGTGGCGGAAGGCGTGGCGGATTGCTACGTGCGCCTGGGCCCCACCGGGGAGTGGGATACCGCTGCTGCCCAGTGCATCGTGGAGGCGGCAGGGGGCCGCATCCTCAGCCTGACGCTGCAACCGCTGAGCTACAACGAGACCGAGTCGCTGGAGAACCCGGACTTCATCGTGATGGGGGACCCGGATCTCGCCTGGGGTCGCATTCTGGCCCACTGACGGGTCGACCAGCTCGCAGGGAATGCAATCAGGCGACCACAGGGTCGCCTGATTGCATTGGTGTGATCCACTGGCTGGTTACGGGGATTTCAGGGGGATTTGCTAGTGATGGCGATAACGGTAGTGGATCATCACATCCAATCTGGCTGCACTGGCATAAATTTCAGTTAATTCTGAAAACATGCATTTCATCGAAACAAAAAATCGACGTCGGTTTTAATTTTGGTTTTATATTCCTAACTTTTGGTTTGTATCAGGATTAATTGAATAATCCGGGTTGAAATTTCCTCCCAATCTCACTGGTGGAACAGGGCTTTGCCAGTGAGATCTGCCAGTCTCCATTTTTGAGAATTAAATGCTAAAGGAGCACAATGTTTTTAGATTTTAATACTACGTAAAAGTGATTTATCGATGAGTTTATCTGCAGACGTCTCACGGGAGCTGTCCGGTTCCCCCTCCACCATGGCCAGCACCGGCTGGCGTCGCCACGACACCCACTGGGTCATCAGCCTGTTCGGCACCGCCGTCGGCGCCGGCATTCTGTTCCTGCCCATCAACCTGGGTCTGGGGGGGATCTGGCCCCTCATCATCGTCGCCGTGCTGGCCGGTCCCATGACCTTCCTGGCCCACCGCGGGCTGGCGCGTTTCGTGCTCTCGTCGTCGCGCCCCCAGGCCGACTTCACCGAGGTGGCCGAGGAGCACTTCGGCAAGATGGCCGGGCGCCTCATCTCGGCGCTCTATTTCCTCTCCATCTTCCCGATCCTGCTCATCTACGGCGTCGGGCTGACCAACACGGTGGAGAGCTTCATGGTCAATCAGCTCGGTCTGGCCTCCCCGGATCGGGTGATGCTCTCCGGCGTGCTGGTGTTCGCCATGATCGCCGTGATGTTGGCCGGCGAGAAGGCGATGCTGCGGGCCTTCGCCGTCATGGTCTACCCGCTGGCGGCGATCCTGCTGGCCCTCTCCTGCTACCTCATTCCCCAGTGGCAGTGGCCGGAAGTGACCGCCTTTGAAGGCGCCAGCTTCCTCAACACCGTCTGGCTGGCGCTGCCGGTCACCGTGTTCGCCTTCAGCCACGCCGCCGCCATCTCGGGCTTTGCCAACGTGCAGCGCCGGGAATACGGGGAGCAGGCCGAAACCAAGAGCGGCCTGATCCTGCGCAACACCACCGTCATGCTGGTGGGCTTCGTGCTCTTCTTCGTCTTCTCCTGCGTGCTGAGCCTCTCCCCGGCCCAGTTGGCCGAGGCCAAGGCCCAGAACGTCTCCGTGCTCTCCTATCTCGCCAACATCACCGACAACCCGGTGATCGTGACCCTGGGGCCGCTCATCGCCTTCATCGCCATCAGCTCCTCCTTCCTCGGCCACTTCCTCGGTGCCCGCGAGAGCCTGAAAAGCCTGATCGCCAAGCCCACCGGCCTGCCGCTGGCGAAGGCGGACAAGCTCGGCATCGCCCTGATGTTCTTCGCCATCTGGGGTGCCGCCATCATCAACCCGGGCATTCTGGGGTTGATGGAGACCCTCTCCGGCCCCGTCATCGCCATGATCCTCTTCATCATGCCGGTGGTGGCCATCTACAAGGTGGAGGCGCTGGCCCGCTTCCGTCACCGTTGGGTCAACGGCTTCATCCTGCTGACCGGTGCCCTGGCGGTCTCGGCCCTGCTGTTCAGCCTGCTGAAATAAGCCAGGCCGTCAGCATCAAACAAGAGAGGCGACCCCGGGGGTCGCCTCTCTTGCTTCTGCTTTCTGGTTGCCTTGCCGTGTCTCACCCCAGCTTGGCGCCGTTCTCCACCGCCTGCTCGGGGATGGCGATCACCACGGCGCCATCCGGGCGATAGAAGCCGGTCAGCAGAAACTCCGACTGGATGGGGCCTATCTGCTTGGGGGGAAAGTTCACCACGGCGACGATCTGGCGGCCCACCAGATCCTCCGGTCGATAGAGGTCGGTGATCTGGGCGCTGCTCTTGCGCACCCCGAGCTCGGGGCCGAAATCCGCCCACACCTTGTAGGCGGGGCGGCGCGCCTCTGGAAAGGGCTCGACCCGCACCAGGGTGCCCACCCTGAGCTCCACCATCTCGAAATCCTGCCAGCTTATCGTCTGCATCTTGGCTCCTCGTTGCTCATACCTTGCATGAGCCTCAGCATGCCTCGAATGCCCGGGGATTGTCTTCGGCAAAGAGCCGACCGATTACGGCAGGCAGCCGTTTTGCCGGCGCCAGAGGGAAGGGGTCAGTCCGGTCTCGGCCAGGAAACGCTCGGCAAAGGCTCCCTGGTTCTGGTAGCCGCAGCGGCTGGCCACTTCGCCGACTGGCAGCTGGGTGCGGGCGAGCAGGGTGCGGGCCAGCGCCATACGCCGCATCCTGAGGTAGTGGGAGACGCTCGTGCCCACCTGCTGGCGAAAGGCGTGTTTGAACTGACTCAGGCCGAGGCAGGCGATGGCGGCGAGTTCCTCGTTGGTGAGGGGGTCTGCGAGGTGGGCTTCCATATGACGCTGCACCTTGGCGATACGAGGGGCTATACGGGGAGCGGCGGCGAGGCCCATGCCGCGTCCCTCGGTCAGCAGCCCGAGCCACACCTGATCCATGCCGGCCACGTGGCGCCCCTCGGCCACCATGCGGTGCAGGAAGGCGAGGTAGTGGCGCTGAGCCTCATCCAGCTCGACGAAGGGGTGGTCCCCCAGGGCTGCCGGCAGCCAGTGGCTCTCCTGCACCAGAAACACGTGCGCCGGATCGGCGGCGTAGTCGTGGCGAAGGCCAGGGGCGATGATGCAGGCAAAACCGGGGGCGAGGCGACATCCCCGGCCCTGCACCTCGATCTCGAGGGGGCCGACGAGGGGGATCACCAGCTGGGCGTGGTCATGACTGTGGCTCTGCATGTCGCTCTGGTAGTGACGCAGGCTGAAGGGGGAGGCGGCAGATAAGCATGACGCGGCACCGGGCCGCGTCATTGAAAGGGATGCATCGTTTGCCATGGGCAGCCGCATTACTCGGCGTCGAAGTCTTCGATCTCTTTGCCAAGGGCTTCCATGATGGCGCGGGCCTCGGCGGGGACGCTGTCCGGGTGATCCTTGCGCAGGTCGTCGTCACAGGGCAGCGGCTGGCCGGTGAAGGCGTGCAGGAAGGCTTCGCAGAGCAGCTCGCTGTTGGTCGCATGACGCAGGTTGTTCACCTGGCGACGGGTGCGCTCATCGGTCAACACCTTCAGCACCTTGAGCGGGATCGAGACGGTTATCTTCTTGACCTGTTCGCTCTTCTTGCCGTGCTCTGCATAGGGGCTGACGTAGTCGCCGTTCCACTCTGTACCCATGTTCCACCTGTAGTCGTTTGGCCGTGAGCGCGGATTTTAACCCTTAAGGAATTCAATGGCAATCCAACAGCAAAGCCATTTAGACGTCTAGAAGTGTTGACGGCTTTTTTAAGGTGGCGTAGTGTGGTGCACCATGGGCCGGCAGTCCGGCCAGCGAAAATGAGAGCGGGGCTGGACGACCCACGAGGCGGACCGGCTCCGGCAACCCATCAAGGAGAGTGACATGACCCACAAGGCCACCCTGGCGGTACGCACCGGGATTGAGACAGATACGCAGCACGGTGCCGTGGTGCCCCCCATCTACCTCTCCAGCAACTACACCTTTGCCGACTTTGGCGAGCCCCGTCAATACGACTATGCCCGCTCCGGCAACCCGACCCGCACCAATCTGGCGGATGCCCTGGCGGCCTTGGAAGGGGGGGCCGGCGCCGTGGTGACCGGCACCGGCATGGGGGCCGTTCACCTGGTGACCACGGCTCTGCTCAAGGCGGGGGATCTGCTGATCGCCCCCCACGACTGCTACGGCGGCACCTGGCGCCTGTTCGAGTATCTGGCGGCCAAGGGCCACTACCAGGTGCAGTTCGTGGATCAGGGAGACGAGGTGGCGCTGGCCGCCGCGCTGGCCCAGAAACCCGCACTGGTGTGGGTGGAGACCCCCTCCAACCCGCTGCTGCGGGTGGTGGACATCGCCGCCATCGCCGAGGCCTCCCACGGGGTGGGGGCCCAGGTGGTGGTGGACAACACCTTCCTCTCCCCCTTGCTGCAACAGCCCCTGTCCCTTGGTGCCGACGTGGTGGTCCACTCCACCACCAAGTACATCAACGGCCACTCCGACGTGGTAGGGGGGGTGGCGATCGCCAAGGATCAGGCTCTGGCCGACTCCCTGGTGTGGTGGGCCAACTGCCTGGGGCTCACCTCCGGTGCCTTTGACTCCTACCTCACCCTGCGGGGCCTGCGCACCCTGGCCCCGCGCCTGCGCACCCATCAGGAGAACACGGATCGCATCCTCGCCTTCTTGCAGCAGCAGCCGCTGGTCAAGCGGATCTATCACCCCAGCCTGCCGAGCCATCCGGGCCACGACATTGCGCGCCGTCAACAGTCCGGCTTTGGCGCCATGCTAAGTTTTGAGCTCGATTGCAACGAGACGGGGCTGCGCGCCTTCCTCGCGGGGCTGCGCCTCTTCTCGGTGGCGGAGTCCCTCGGCGGGGTGGAGAGTCTGGTGGCCCATCCGGCCAGCATGACCCACAGGGCCATGACCCCTGCGGCCCAGCAGGCGGCGGGTATCAGTGCCCAGTTGCTGCGCCTGTCGGTGGGGATCGAACACGGTGAGGATCTGGTGGCCGATCTGGCCCAGGGGTTTGAACAGGCGCAGTTGACACAACAGGCAGAGCAGGTGAAGTAATGGAACAACAACAAGGAGAGTGTGTGGTGGCAACAGAGGCAGTCTTCAAGCGGCGCCATGTACACAAGTTCGGCGGCAGCAGCCTGGCGGATCCGGTCTGTTATCGCCGGGTCGCCAGCATTGTCGAGCAACAGGTGGGGGGCAACGAGCTGGTGGTGGTCTCCGCCGCGGGCAAGACCACCAACCGGCTGATCCAGCTGGTGGAGCTGGCGGAAGCGGGGGATGAGGCCGCAGGCGAAGCCATCACCGCCCTGCACGCCTATCAGCAAAGCCTGATCGACGGCCTGCTGGAAGGGGAGCTTCACCTCGATCTGAGCCAGCAACTGACGGGCGACATGCAGCTGATCGCCAAGACCCTGGAGGGGCAGTTTGACCGCTTCGAGCGCAACGGCCTGCTCGCCTTTGGCGAGGTGTGGTCCGCCCGCTTGCTGGCTGCCCTGCTCACCAGCCGGGGTGAGGTGGCCGCCTGGCTCGATGCTCGCAGCTTCCTGCGCGCAGAAGACGGCGCACTCATCAAGGTGGATACCGCCCTCTCCAGCGAGCTGCTCAAGGCTCGGCTGGCCGAGCACGCCGGTCGCATCGTGGTGACCGGCTTCATTGCCGCCGACATGGAGGGGCGTTCCCTGCTGCTGGGACGCAACGGCTCCGACTACAGTGCCAGCCTCCTGGCGGCGCTGGCGGACGGGGAGTCCACCACCATCTGGAGCGACGTGGCCGGGGTCTACAGTGCCGACCCGCGCAGGGTGAAAGAGGCGCGTCTGCTGGAGCGCCTGAGCCTGGCCGAGGCCAACGAGCTGGCGCGCCTGGGCTCCTCGGTGCTGCATTCGCGTACCCTGCAGCCGGTGGCCGACAGCCGCCAGCGCCTCACCCTGCGCTGCAGCTACAATCCGGACGAAGGCTGCACCCACATCCTGCGCCGTGCGCCCCGCTCCGGCGGTGCCCGCATCGTCTCCTCGGTGGATCAGATAGCCCTCATCGAGCTCAAGGTGTTGCCGCAGACTGACTTTGAGCAGACAGTGGCGGCCATCGAGGCCCATCTGGCCCGCCATCGCCTCCATCCGCTCACCCAGCAGCGCCAGCCGGATCGGCGGGTCCTGCGTCTGGCCTACACCCTGGAGGTGGCACAAGGGGCCTTCGAGGTGCTCCGTGACTTCCAGTTGCAGGGCAACTTTACCGGCCTCATCCAGAAGGAGGGGTTCAGCCTGGTCGCCCTGGTGGGGGCCGGCGTTACCGACAACGCCGAGCAGTGCCACCGCTTCTATCAGCTGCTGGCGGATCAGCCTCTGGAGTTCGTGCAGGTGGCCAAAGACGGCCTGAGCCTGGTGGCCGTGCTGCGCCAGATTGTGCTGGAGCCGCTGCTCATCGCTCTGCACAGTGCCCTGTTCAGCCGCCCGACCCGGGTCGGGCTGGTGGTGTTCGGCAAAGGCAATATCGGCGGTCACTGGCTGGGGCTCTACGCCCGCGAGAAGGCGCGCCTCGAGCATGAGCTCAATCTGGCGCTCACCCTCTACGGAGTCTTCGACTCCAAGGGCGGGCTGCTGGACGAAGAGGGGCTGGATCCCCTCAAGGTACAGGACAACTTCAATCCCAAGCCGCTTATCTGGCCGGAGCTGCTCTCCCAGCTGGAGCAGCACAGTTTTGACTCCCTGA
The DNA here is from genome assembly GCF_040908005.1 of Aeromonas sp. s1(2024). Classification (NCBI taxonomy): domain Bacteria; kingdom Pseudomonadati; phylum Pseudomonadota; class Gammaproteobacteria; order Aeromonadales; family Aeromonadaceae; genus Aeromonas; species Aeromonas sp. s1(2024). The sequence goes on from NZ_JBFOCW010000019.1 coordinate 20,886, forward strand.
TCGCGCTCGACATGACCGCCAGCGAGACGGTGAGCCGCTACTACCCGGACTTTGCCCAGCTCGGCATCCACATCATCGCCGCCAACAAGTTTGCCGGTGCCGCCGACAGCGAGTTTTACCAGCGCATCAAGCAGACCTGCCGCGACCATCAGGTGCAGTGGCGCTACAACGCCACCGTGGGGGCCGGGCTGCCCATCCAGTCCAGCATCCAGATGCTGCGCCAGAGCGGTGACCGCATCCAGGGGGTCTCCGGCATCTTCTCCGGCACCCTCTCCTGGCTGTTCCAGCAGTATGACGGCACTCGCCCCTTCTCCGAACTGGTGGACGAGGCGTGGCAACACGGCCTGACCGAGCCGGATCCCCGGGAGGATCTCTCCGGTCAGGATGTGCGCCGCAAGCTGCTCATCCTGGCGCGGGAGGCGGGCTTCGAGCTCGACTCCGCCGATATCGAGCTGGAGAATCTGGTGCCTGTCACGCTGCGCAAGGTGACCGCCGATCAGTTCATGGACAGGCTCAAGGAGCTGGATGACCCTATCCAGACCGCCTTCGAGGGGGCGCGCCGGGTCGGCAAGGTGCTGCGTTATGTCGCCCGCTTCGAGCACGACGGCAAGGCCCGCGTCGGGCTGGAGGCGCTGGAGCCCCATCACCCGTTTGCCAACCTCTTGCCCTGCGACAACGTGTTCGCCATCGAGAGCGACAGCTATCGCACCAACCCCCTGGTGATCCAGGGGCCGGGAGCGGGCCGGGAAGTGACGGCCGCCGCCATCCAGTACGATCTCTGGCAGATCTGCGCCAGCCTCTGAGGCTGCGTGACACGATGCAATGAGAAGAGGCGCCCCAGGGCGCCTCTTCTGTTATCGGGTAGCGGAGTTACCAGAACAGCCGGCCCAGGAGGGGGGCGAGCAGCACGGTGGCCATGCCGGCGATCATCATCACCATGCTGGAGACCACCCCCTCCTCGTTGCCCATCTGATAGGCCCTGGCTGTCCCGGCCCCGTGGGCCGAGGCACCAAAGCCCGCGCCCTTGCCAAGGCGGCTGCGGATGGCGAGCACGGTGAGCACGCTTTCTCCCACCGCCATGCCGATGACGCCGGTCAGCACCACGAACAGGGCGGTGAGATCGGCGTTGCCACCCACGGAACGGGTCGCCTCCACCGCGAAGGGGGTGGTGATGGATCTCATGGCCATGCTGCGTTGCAACAGCTCGGAGAGGTTGAGCCAGCGGGCCAGCAGCACTGTGCTGCCCACCGCCATCACCACGGACGCCACGACCCCGACCGAGAGGGAAAGCCAGTGGCGGCGCATCAGCTGGCGATTCTCGTAGACGGGCACCGCGAAGGCGACGGTGGCAGGGCCCAGCAGCCAGAGCAGCCAGTGGGATTCGGCCATGTAGTCCCGGTAGGGAATGTGGAACAACATCACCACGGCCACCAGCAGGGTGGGGGCCAGCAGCAGCGGCATCAGGGGCAGGATGCGCTTTTTGCCATAGAGCCACTTGCTGGCGTAGTAGAAGAGCAGGGTCAGGGCGAAGCAGAGCAGGCCGAGCAGGGTGTCAGACATGGCGGCGACTCCGGCGGGCCAGCTTCAGCTCGAGGCGATAGACCCTGTCCACCACCAGCGCCGTGGTGCCGAGCACCAGCACGGTGCTGACGATGAGGACCACCATGATGCGCCACCCCTCCTGCAGCAGCAGCTCCTGATAGTTGACCACGGCCACTACGGCAGGGACGAAGAAGAGCAGCATCTCCGCCAGCAGCCAGCGGGCCCCGGCACTGAACCACTGGGCCTTGACCACCCCGAGCAGGATGCAGACCAGCAGCAGCAACATGCCGGTGAGGTTGGCGGGCAGGGGCAGGTGCAAGGTGCGCACTGCGATGTCGGCCAGCAACCAGATGGCCGCCAGCAGGGCGATTTGGAAGGGGGTTTGCAACCAGCGAAGGCAGAGGGTTTTCATGGCAAGCGTCTTTCTGTGAACCTGCTCACAGTATAGAGAGGGACCAAACCTGCAAAAAATGAATTTAAATTATCAAAATCATGCCAAAGAGGCATGATTTAGCCAGCCATCCCCGTCAAGAGAGCACCATGGATATTCGAGCCCTGCGTTACTTCGTCGAGCTGGTGCGGGAGCAGAGCTTCACCCGCGCCTCCGAGAAGCTGTTCGTCACCCAGCCCACCATCAGCAAAATGATCCGCAACATGGAAGAGGAGCTAGGCCAGCCCCTGCTGAGCCGGGTCGGTCGCCGCTTCACCCTGACCGACAGCGGCCAGGTGCTGTTCAATCGGGCCCAGACCATCCTGGCGGAGATGCAGCAGCTGGAGGCGGAGCTGGCGGATCTGCAGAGCCTGCAATCCGGGCGTCTTGCCCTCGGCATCCCGCCCATGGTGGGCCATGTCTATGCGGATCTCATTCGTACCTATCGCAGCCGCTACCCCGGTGTGGAGCTCTCCATCGTCGAATATGGCGGGCGGCGCATCGAGCAGGCGGTGCTGGCGGGGGAGCTGGATCTCGCCATCACCATGCTGCCGACCAGGGAAGAGGGGGCCCTCTGCGCCCTGGATCTGGACAGTTACCCCATCCGGGTGGTGCTACCGGACCTGCCCCGCTGGCGCGAGGGGGGCGAGATCCGGCTGGAGGCTCTGCGGGACGAACCCTTCCTGCTCTATACCCAGGCCTTCACCCTGAGCGAGCGGCTGGAGCAGGCCTGCGAGCAAGCCGGGTTCGTGCCTCAGGTGGCGGCCCGCAGCAGCCAGTGGGACTTTCTCACCGCCATGGTGCGAAGCGGCATGGGGGTCGCCTTCCTGCCGGAGCCCATCTGCCGGCGGCTGACGCCGGATGGGCTGGTGTTGCGCCCTCTGGCCCCGGCGCTGAGCTGGCGGCTCGGGGTGATCTGGCCAGGGGATCGCTACCTCTCCCGCACCGCCGAGGCCTGGCTTGCCCTGTGCCGCGAGCAGGGCTGAGGAGCGGGTCTGGGGTTAGGGGGTCCCCGGTGACGCCATGCCTGTGACGAAGCGGGCATAGGCTGCGGAGTGTCGCACCTCCTCAATCTCGTCCCACACCTGTTGGCTGAGATCGGGGTGGGCTTGATGGAAGGGGTGGGAGAAGATGAGGTAGTAGGGCTTTTCGACCAGGGGAGGGGTGATCCGCTCGAGTGTGGCCTGCAACTGCGGGTGGGCGGCCAGGGTCCGTTCTGCGACCCCGGTTTGCAGGGCGGCAGCAACGGCGCGCTGCATCGCGACCTTCTTGAGCAGGATCAGTGGCTCCCTGCTGGAGTCATCCACCCTGACACCGCTCTCCTGCAACTGGGCGACGATGGAGAAACCGGACTGCGCCGCAATGACGCCATGGGCGACGAGCTGCCGGCCATCCCAGCGAACCTGTCCGCCTTTTGGCTGGTAGAGGCTGTAGCTCTCGGTGAGCAGGCGCTTGGCGGGATCAGGTGCCCCGTGTCGCATGGGGTAGACCCCTATGGTGCGAGCACGCTCTTCGCTGTAGCTCAGCTTGACGGCGGCATCGAGCTGGCCCTGGCTGACGAGGGAGAGGCAGCGTTTCCAGGGAAGGGGGGTGAGAATGATGGGATGCCCGATCCGGTTTGCCACCTCCTTGAGGTGGAACTGCACTATCCCCTCGCCGGACATCAGCAACCAGGGAGGCGAATCACTGTTCTCCATGCAGGCACGAATGCTGCCGGGAGCGGCCATGACGCAGGTCGGCAGCAACCAGAGCAGCAGCGCCAGGCAGAGAGTGCGCAAGGGGAGCCTGCCTGACAGGGGAGAACCGGCGAGCCAGTCAGGGAGCGATGCCAAAGTCATCCCTCATCGGGTCATAGAGATAGGCGCGGTAGTCGGTGCTCTCGTCGGGCAACTGCGGGTTGGTCAGCCGGAAGATCTGGCGTGAATCGAGTCGGGCAAAGACCAGGGAAGGCTGGAAATGTTGGCGCCAGAGGCGCTGCAGGGAGCCATCTTTCCAGGCCAGTTGCAGGCCGCGCAAAAGGCGCTCGCGCTCCTTGCTGTAGGTGGCGTGGCTGTAGAGGGAGTGGATGAGCGGATAGAAGAGGGCGACATGGCTATCCACGGTCAGCCCCGGCAGGCCGGGTCTGTGGTTTTTCCACTCGCTCAATATCTCGTTGGCACCACGGCAGAAGAGATCGATCCGGCCACGGGCCACCAGGCGAAACAGTGACTCATAGTTATCCACCTCCTGCACTCTGAAGCCGTTGTAGCGCAGGATGTCGGCATCCCGCCAGCCTGTGCCCACCCCTTGCGTGAACTGCTGCAACTGGGACAGGGTGTGAACCCCGGCCAGGGCCTGGGCACGGGCGCTGCCGACAAAACAGACCCGGTAGCCGAGCACGCCCAGATCGATGGGGAAGGGGACCAGGGTGACGCCGGGTTGAGGGATCTCCTGGGGCCAGCTGTCGACGATGAAGAGGGCATTCTTGCCCGGCGTTTGCACTTCGAGCCGCATCCTCGCCTTGTTCATCCTGATGGCGTCGAGCAGTTCATAGTCGCCGTAATCGGGCCGTGTTTTCTCCAGCGCCAGCCTCATCGCCGCCCGGTAATAATTCATGCGGACATCCTGTTGGGTTTCCCCGGTGATCAGGGTGAAGCGGGTGGCCGCCATCGTGAGGGACGGGAGGGAGAGGGCGAGCAAAAGGAGCAGGATTCGATGCATCTTGACCGGGTTCGGCAACGGGATTGTGCCCAGTATAGACGGGCCATTCCCGTCGACACAGCGCTATCAGGCTCTGGCAGATCTGACCTCTTGAGAAGGGGGTCATGCGGATTTCATCAAGAGACCCAGGCGACGACAGAGTTGGCGCAGCGTCTGGTTGTCGAGGCAGCCAAAGCCGAGCAGCCACCCTTCCAGCGTCGGCGGGCCCAGGTAGAACTGGCCCAGATGGCGCAGCCCCAGCCCGCAGGCGTTGGCGGCATCGGTCCAGCGCGCCTCGCCACCGGGGGGCAGCAGCACGGCGCACTGCAGGCCGGCGCCGCTGTGGATGGGAGTGAGCACCGGGCAGTGCTCGGCCAGTTCCGCCAGCAGCAGATCCCGTCTGCTCTGGTAGAGGAGGCGGCTCTGGCGCAGGTGGGTGGCGAAGTGCCCGCCCCGGATGAAGTCTGCCGTGACCGCTTGCTGCAACTGGTTGCTGTGGCCGTCGACGGCGGCCCGGGCGCGGCAGAAGGAGTCCATCAGCGGCCTGGGCAGCACCAGGTAGGCGAGGCGCAGCGAGCCGAACAGCACCTTGCTGAAGGTGCCCACATAGATCACCCGCCCCTGGCCGTCGAGTCCCTGCAGGGCGGGCAGGGGACGCTGATCATACTGGTACTCCCCGTCGTAATCGTCCTCCAGGATCCAGGCGCCGTGACGCTCTGCCTCGGCCAGCAGCGCCATGCGGCGGGGCAGGCTCATGGGGACGCCAAGGGGGTACTGGTGTGCCGGGGTGCAATAGATGAGGCGCGGCGCAGGATGATCCCCATGAGGGTTGAGTCCCTCTTCATCCACCGGCACCGGATGCACCCGGGCACCGGCGCTCTCCATGGCGGTGCGAGCCCCGGGATAACCGGGGTCTTCCACCCAGACGGTGTCACCGGCATCGATGAGCAACTGGGTCGCCAGCAGGATCCCCTGCTGGGAGCTGGTGAGGATCAGGATCTGATCCGGCTCGCACACCACGCCGCGTGACTGCACCAGATAGCTGCTGATGGCGGCGCGAAGTTCCCCAAGCCCCTGGGGATCCCCGTAGTTCATCCAGTCGCTGGCGCGCTGGCGCCACTGTTGCTGCATCAGCCGACCCCAGAGTGCCTGGGGGAAGAGACGGGGATCCGGCTGGCTGGAAGCAAAGGTGGTGCCCACCTCGGGCACGTCGTGACAGGCGCCACCCAGGGCCATCTCCTGGCCGCGGCGGGAGAGGCCAGCCGCTGACTGGGGCGGGCGCGGCGCGGGGCGCACCGCCGCCAGGGCGACAAAGCTGCCGGCGCCCACCTTGCGCACCAGATACCCCTCCGCCTCGAGCCGGCCATAGGCCAGTTCCACCGTGCTGCGGGAGATCCCGAGATCCCGGGCCAGGAGACGGCTGGCGGGCAGGCGGCTGTGCAGGGGCAGGTGGCCCGCCAGGATGGCCTCGCGCAGGGTACGCACCAGTTGTTCGTGCAGGGGCAGATCCCCTTGCTGCTGGCTGGCGAAGAGCGTTGGCAGAACGGTCATGATGCGCTCCCGTTGGCGGGGGGGTTGCGCCTCTTTCGAGGCAGGGATCCTGCCCGCAGGGCATGGCGCGGCTGTGGGGCTGGCGACCGACGGGCAGAGCGGGTGGGGTGGATGGTCATGGTGGCGGCCCGATGAAATTGGTCTGCCCATATTGGCAAAATTGGTCGGCGTGGCAAGGCCATTTTGTCGCTACATTGGTGGTCACAGGGTGGCGCCAGCAGGCGGCACGGATTGGCAACACAAGGAGTCTGCATGTCGGAATACAGTGCCACCATCAGTTGGCAGCGGGGGGAGCATGAGCCCTTCGTCGATCAGCGTTACAGCCGGGCCCATGAGTGGGCGTTTGATGGCGGGGTCAGGGTGCCGGCCTCCTCCTCTCCCCATGTGGTGCCGCTGCCTTACTCGGTGGCGGAACATGTGGACCCGGAAGAGGCGCTTGTGGCGGCCCTGTCCAGTTGCCACATGCTCACCTTCCTCTGGCTGGCGGCGAAGGCGGGCTATCGGGTAGAGAGCTACCGGGACGAAGCGGTCGGCATCATGGCGAAAAACGGGCAAGGTCGCCTCGCCATGACCCGGGTCACCCTGCGTCCCAGGGTGATCTTCGGGGGAGAGCAGGAGCCCGCCCTGGCGGATCTGGAGCAGTTGCACCACCAGGCCCATGAGGAGTGCTTCATCGCCAACTCGGTCACCACCGTCGTCACCACAGAGATCGTCATCTAGTCATCAGGAGCGTTCAGGATGAGTCATGTATTGAGCACAGGGGTGGCAGGGGCCGCCGAAGCCAGCGCCTTTTTCGAGGCCCAGCTGAAGTTTCGTACCGATCCGGCGGATCTGGCCGCCGATCTGCTGGCCGGGGCGGCGGGGATCGTGGTCATCGATACCCGCTCCCCCGCACACTATGCCGAGGGGCACATTCCCGGCGCCATCTCCTTCCCCCACAGGACCATGACGGCGTCGACCACGGCGGTACTGGACCGGAACCTGGTGTATGTCTGCTATTGCGACGGCATCGGCTGCAACGGTTCGACCCAGGGGGCCTACAAGCTGGCGTCCCTCGGGTTTGAGGTCAAGGAGTTGATAGGGGGTCTGCACTGGTGGCGTCAGGACGGTTTCGCCGTCGCCACGGGCAGCGAGCCCGGAGTACTGCTGGAAGGGGGAATTGCCTGTGCCTGTTGAACGTTGCAATGAGGGGGGCGACGCCTCCCTGTCCGGCGCCGCCCTTTTCAACGACTTTGGGCAGCCTCTGGGGCGTGCACTGCCAGAATGGCGCGGCGCCGAGTTCCCTCCCCACCGCGCCCTGCATGGCTGGGGCTGTCGTCTCGAGCCCCTTGATCCCGAGCGCCACCTGGGGGATCTGTGGCAGGCATTCAGTGCCGACAGCGGGGCCATGTGGACTTACCTGACCAGCGGCCCTTTCGCGGACGAGGCCGCCATGGGGGTTTGGCTGCGGGAGGTCGCCACCAAGCGGGATCCCCAGTTCTACGCCATCGTGGACGAGGCGAGCGGCAAGGCGCTGGGACTGGCGAGCTACCTGCGCATCGACCCCCTGGCGGGCAGCATAGAGGTGGGCTGGCTTCACTTCTCCCCCGCCATGCAGCAGTCACGGCTGGCGACGGCGGCCATGGTGTTGATGATGGCCAATGCCTTTGCTCTGGGATACCGTCGCTACGAGTGGAAGTGCAATGCCCTGAACCTGCCTTCGCGCCAGGCGGCCCTGCGCCTGGGCTTTCACTATGAGGGGACCTTCCGTCAGGCGCGGGTGGACAAGAGACACAACCGGGATACGGCCTGGTTCTCCGTCATCGACAGCGAGTGGCCCGCCCTGAAAGGGTGCTTCGAGCGCTGGCTGGAGGACGGCAATTTCGACCATGCCGGGCGTCAGCGTCGCCGACTCTCCGAACTGACCGCCGCCTGCCGCTCTGCGGCGTGTTGAGGGCGACAGATCACCCGCGGGGACGGGGCGGTTTCCGGTGCCGGGGCTTTGGGTATCCTTCGCACACAAGGCGCCAGATCCGACATCCAGACGCAAGAGGCGCCAGTCATGGCGCCTCTTTTGTTTGTTCAGTCGTGATGATCGCCGATGGGGGCCGCAATCCAGTTCATCAGCCGGACCATGTCCCCGGGGGCCACGCCGACCGAGAGCCCCCGCTTGCCACCGCTCACCAGGATCTCGTCGAAGGCCATGGCAGAGTCGTCCAGCACGGTGGGCAGCAGCTTCTTCTGGGCCAGGGGACTGATGCCGCCCACCTTGTAGCCGGTCAGCTTTTCGGCTTCCGCCGGCTTCATCATCTCCACCTTCTTGAGCCCGGTTGCCTTGGCGAGCTGCTTGAGGCTGCACATGCCCGAGGAGGGCACGATGGCCACCACCGCCTGCTTGTCGTGATGGGCGAGCAGGGTCTTGAACACCTGCGCCTGGGGCAGACCCAACTGGGTGGCGGCATGCTTGCCGAAGTCGTCGTGGGCTTCACACTCGTAGGGGTAGAGCCTGTGGGGGATCTTGAGCTTTTTCAGCAAGTTGATGGCGGGTGTCATGGGGTCTCCTCGAACCGTGGCAAGGCCAGACAGTCTGCGCCCGGGAGCCGGATGTGGCAAGAACCAGTCTTCACACCCAATCGGGGCCTGTGTTAGCGTAACCGGGTGCCGGATCCTATGATTTGGGCACTTGTCCCCGCATTCCAATGCAATGCGCCGGCGATCGAAAGGAATCGTAGCCATGAATACCACAGCACTTTGCGCTCGCGATATCGACGCGGTGGATCGATATGAGACCCTCGCCAGGCTGACCGCCCTTGATCGGGCCTATGGCATGGTCGAGTTCGATCTCGATGGTCGCATGGTCTCGGTCAATCCCCTGTTTTGCGACATGCTGGGTTATCCCCCCGAAGCGCTGGTGGGCCAGTCCCATCTCATGCTCTTGCCGCCGGATCTGCAGGCCGAGCATGATCTCTTCTGGCAGAGAGTATTGGGTGGCGAGATCCAGTCGGGGGAGTTTCGCCGGGTCAGGCAAGGTGGCAACCCCCTCTGGCTCCATGCCACCTACATGCCCGTGACCGACGAGGCAGGCATCCTGCTGGGGGTGGTCAAGCTGGCGCACGACATTACCTCGGCTGTGATGGCCAAGCAGCGGGTCGAGCAGCAGAGCCAGCTGTTTGACATCGTGGTGGCCGCTCACCAGAGTTTTCTGCTCGATCGCAATCTCGGCTCCGCCTGCGACACCGTCTTCGAGCGGCTGCTGAGCGTGAGCGAAAGCTCCTATGGTTTCATCGGCATCATCCAGTACGAGGATGGTTGTCCCAGTCTCTATGTCCCCTCCATCTCCAATGTCTCCTGGGACGAGGCGACCCATGCCTGGTATGAGCAGCAGCGCCAGAGCCGGGGCGGGCTCATCTTCAGCAAGCTCGACAACCTGTTTGGGCACGTGGTGACCCACAATACCCTGGTGTGCTGCAACGATCTGCCGAGCCATCCAGCCAGTCGCGGTGTCTCCCCCCGTGGTCATCCGCACCTGGAGAGCTTCCTCGGCATTCCCATCCGCCACAAGGGAGAGGCGATCGGCATGATCGCCCTGGCCAACCGCCCGGGTGGTTTTGACGAGACCCATGTCAGCCTGCTCGAGCCCCTCACCACGGCCCTTGGCACCCTTATCCACGCCCGCAACCTGGAGGACGAACGCAGCCGCATGGAGCGGGTGCTGCGCTTCAACGCCGAGCACGATTTCTTGACCAAGCTGCCCAACCGCAGCAGCTTTTTCCAGCAGGCAAACGTGTTGCTGGATCACGTCCAGCACCATCCCGCCGAAGGGGAGGCCTGCTGCCTGGCCTTGATAGATATCGACTTCTTCAAGCAAATCAATGATGTATATGGACACCTTGCCGGAGATGCCGTGTTGGCGTCGCTGGCGGGGCTCCTGATGCAGGCGGTACGCAGTAAGGATCTGGTGGCGCGATTTGGCGGGGAGGAGTTCATCCTGCTGCTGCGGGGCACGACCCTGGAGGAGGCCCACATCATCATGGAGCGCATCCGGCGCCAGGTGGAGCAGCACACCTTCCTGTACCAGCACCAGGCGATCACCGTCACCATCAGCGTGGGGCTCACGCCCTATCAGATGAGTTACAGGCGTATGGATGACTGGCTTCAGTGCGTGGATCAGCGACTTTACGAGGCAAAACGTCGTGGTCGCAACCAGGTCTCCTGATGAGAGGCCATATCGCGAAATAAAACAGGGCGCCATCATGGCGCCCTGTTTGTTGTGGATGTTTTTTTCCCTTAGAGGGGGCTGTGCTGGCGGCAATATCGGGATCCCCGTGCCCGGCAGAGACGAAAAAGGGCGCCGGGGCGCCCTTGTTTGCAACGGTCCGGGATCAGCCGGTGTTGCGCATGCCGGCGGCGATGCCGGCGATGGTGACCATCAGCGCCTGATCCAGCTCGGGGTGCAGGGTCTCCGGGTGGTTGCGGGAGCGATTGAGCAGCTCGGCCTGCAGCACGTTGAGCGGGTCTGTGTAGGGGTTGCGCAGCTTGATGGACTCCTTGATCCAGGGCTGATCGTCCAGCAGGTCGCCCTGCGGGCGCAGTTTCAGCACCACTTCGATGGAGTCGGCAAGCTCCTGACGCAGCTGCGTGCCGAGTGCCCACAGGTTCTCCGGCACCAGGCGGGTGTCATAGTATTCCGCCAGCCAGAGGTCGGCCTTGAGGAACACCATCTCCAGCATTTCGAGACGGGTGCGGAAGAAGGGCCACTGGCGGCTCATCTCGTCCAGCACGCTCTTCTGGCCGTCGTCGATGGCCTGTTGCAATCCCTTGTGGGCGCCGAGCCAGGCCGGCAGCATCAGCCGGTTCTGGGTCCAGGCGAAGATCCAGGGGATGGCGCGCAGGCTCTCGACACCGCCGTTGGGCTTGCGCTTGGCGGGGCGGGAGCCAAGCGGCAGCTTGCCGAGCTCCATCTCCGGGGTGGCGGCACGGAAGTAGGGCACGAAGTCCGGGTGACCGCGCACGATACTGCGGTAGTGATCGCAGGAGACAGATGCCAGCTGCTCCATCACGGCGCGCCAGCTCTCTTTCGGCTTGGGTGGCGGCAGCAGGTTCCCCTCCAGCACGGCGCTGGTGTAGAGGTTCAGGCTCTGGATGGCCACCTTCGGCAGGCCGAACTTGAAGCGGATCATCTCCCCCTGTTCGGTGACCCGCAGGCCGCCGCGCAGGGATCCCGGGGGTTGCGACAGGATCGCCTGATGGGCGGGGGCGCCGCCACGGCCGACGGTACCGCCGCGGCCATGGAACAGGGTGAGGCGGATGTTGTTGGCTTCAGCCAGCGCCACCAGGGATTCCATGGCGGCGTACTGGGCCCAGCCAGCGGCCATCATGCCCGCATCCTTGGCGGAGTCGGAGTAGCCGATCATCACGTACTGACGGCCCTGGATGTAACCGCGATACCAGTCCACCGACAGCAGGCGTTCCATCACGGCGGTGCCCGCCATCAGGTCTTCCTGGGTCTCGAACAGCGGGGCAACCGGCATGCGGAACTTGCAGCCGGCTTCCTTCAGCAACAGCTGGACCGCCAAGACATCGGACGGGGCACCGGCCATGGAGATGATGTAGATGCCGAACGCATCGGGGTCGTGCTGGGCGATGACGCGACAGGTGTCGATGGTCTCGCGGGTCTCGGCACTGGGATCCCAGTCGCTCGGGATGAGGGGGCGGCGGGAGTTCAGCTCGCGCAGCAGGAAGGCCTGCTTGTCCTCTTCGCTCCACTCGGCGTAGTCGCCCACACCCAGGTAGCGGGTCAGCTCGGAGAAGACCTGACCGTGACGCTCGCCATCCTGACGGATGTCCAGCTTGACCAGGTGGATGCCGAAGCAGGCCAGCTTGCGCAGCACGTCCAGCAGCATGCCGTCGGCGATATTGCCCATGCCGCAGGCATGCAGGGAGTGGTAGCAGAGCTCCAGGGGCTCGCGCAGCTGGGCGGTGCTCTTGACCAGATCCCGGCTCTCGCTCGCCTGGCCCTGTACCTTGGCAGTCAGGTACTCCTGGGTCTCGCGCAGTTGCTCGCGCAGCTCACGCACCAGGGCGCGATAGGGCTCGGGATTGTCGCCGACCCTGGCACGCACGGCGTCGGTGCAATCGGCCATGGAGAGCTCGGAGGTGAGCTCCTTGATGTCCTTGTAGAACAGGCTCACCGCCATCCAGCGGCCCAGTTCCAGCACTTCGGCGGTCACCTTGGCGGTGACGAAGGGGTTGCCGTCGCGGTCACCGCCCATCCAGGAGGTGAACTTGACCGGCGCGGCGTCCAGCGGCAGCCGCACACCGAGATGGTGTTGCAGGCGCTCGTCCAGATTGCGCATGAATTCGGGGATAGCCGGCCACAGGCTGTTTTCTACCACGGCGAAGCCCCACTTGGCTTCGTCCACCGGGGTCGGGCGCTGTTCGCGGATCTCGTTGGTGTGCCAGGCCTGGTTGACCAGTTGCTCGATGCGACTCTGGATCTTGTCCCGCTCGCGGGGCAGCAGATCGGAGAGTTCCAGGGCCTCGAGGCAGTCGTTGAGCTGCACGTGCTTGTGGATCAGGGTTCGACGGGTCACCTCGGTGGGGTGAGCGGTCAGCACCAGATCGATGTCCAGCTCGCGCACGGCCTGGATGATGGCCTCCTGGGACAGGTTGGAGGCTTTCAGCTTGTCGAACATCTGCTCCAGCGGGTCCGGGGTGCAGACCTGCTCTTCGCAGCGACGGGAGATGGTGTGGAACTGCTCCGCCACGTTCGCCAGGTTGAGGAACTGGCTGAAGGCACGGGCCACGGGCAGCAGTTCGTCATCGGAGAGGGTACGCAGGGTGTCGAGCAGGCGCTCTCTGTCTGCCTCGTTTCCCTTGCGGGAAGACTTGGCCAGTTGGCGAATGGTCTCAATCTTGTCGAGGAAGGCCTGCCCCTGATGATCCTTGATGGATTTACCCAGCAGTTGGCCCAACATGCCTACGTTGGCCCGTAGTGCGGCGTACTTTTCGTTCATTCCACATCCTTATTTTGTTGGTGCCTCCTGACCTTCCAGGCGGGAGGCGACCTCACTTATTGTTGTGCGATTACAACATATGCTCCGTCATCTTAGGGGGACAATCTACCCAGATTGTCTGCGCAAGGTCAAATAACAAGCCGATTCAGAACATGTATTTCCCTCACCTGTCCCAAGGCGCCTGTCATGTAACTTACTTACATCCCTGTTTGGCTAGACGCAGAAGCGCCGGATCAGGTGCTGCAGCACCGCCGTGGTCGGTTTGACGAACGACAGATCCAGGTATTCATCGGGCTGGTGGGCCTGGGTGATATGGCCTGGGCCCATCACTATGGTCTCGCAACCCAGCTGCTGGATAAAGGGGGCTTCGGTGCAATAGTTCACGGACTCGGCGGCCCGGCCGCTCGCCTTTTCTGCCTCCCGCACCAGCTCGGAGTCATCCTGGCAGGCATAGGCCGGAATGGGTTCGTGCAGGTGCTGCAGGTGCAGGCAGCCGGGCTGGTGGATCTCGATGGGGGAGAGCGCCTCTTTCAACATGCCCATCAGCTCGTCGGGGCCCACCTGCGGGGTGGGGCGCATGTCGATGTGCAGCTCGCAGCAGCCGCAGATGCGGTTCGGGCTGTCGCCCCCCTGGATGTAGCCGAGGTTCAGGGTGGGCTGGGGCACGGCGAAACGGTGATCCGCGTACTTCTCCTTCAGATCCTGCTGGAGCCTGAGCACCTGACCCATGGCCTTGTGCATGATCTCCATGGCGTTGACGCCGTTGGCGGGATCCGAACTGTGGCCGCTTCGGCCTGTGATGCGAATGGCTTCCGACATGTGGCCCTTGTGGGCCACCACGGGCACCAGCCCGGTTGGTTCGCCGATCACCGCGTAGTCGGGTTTGAGTTCGGCTGCGGCGGCGATGGCGCGGGCCCCGGCCATGGTGGTCTCTTCATCGGCGGTGGCCAGGATGCGCAGCGGCTTGCTCAGGGTCTTGAGGTCGACCTCCTTGAGCGCTTCCACGATAAAGGCGAAGAAGCCCTTCATGTCGATGGTGCCGAGCCCGTACAGGCGGTTGCCCTCTTCGGTCACCTTGAAGGGGTCTTTGGTCCAGGCTCCTTCATCGAAGGGAACCGTATCCGTGTGGCCCGCCAGCAGCAGCCCCCCTTCTCCCTGACCATAGGTCGCCACCAGGTTGAACTTGCCCGGCAGATCCGGCAGGGCCGTCACCTCGCACTGGAATCCAAGCTGGCCGAACCAGTCGGCCAGCAGCCGGATCACCGCCTCGTTGCTCTGATCCCAGCGAGTATCCGTGCTGCTGATAGAGGGAATCGCAATAATATTCTTATAAAGTGAAAAAAAATCCAGTTTGGCCATCAGCTCCTCCTTGCGTCCCCGGAGTGTTTCTGTTAGAAAATACAAATGCAAAGTGAGTGCATGAATATTCTGTTCGAGTGCTCATCGACAAGGCTTCTAGTTGTAAGGGAAAGTTAATGTTCTGTCACCTGATCTGTAACCGACGACGCATATCCGCCTGAATTGCCCCTCCGCACTCGTTGCATCAAAGGGGCGATAGCCGACCCCTTGCACCGCAGCACCATGCTGTGAATTTCGAACCCAGACTTGGAATACTCAAACATGCTTAAGACCGTTATCGTCGGTGCCAGTGGCTACGCGGGGGCCGAACTGGCCGCTCTGGTCCAGAACCATCCACAACTCGAGCTGTTCGGCCTCTATGTTTCCGCCGGCAGCCAGGACGCCCACAAGCGCTTCTCTTCCCTGCATCCCCAGTGGGTGGGCAAGCTGGATCAGCCGCTGCTGCCCCTGGACGAAGACGGCATGACCCGGATCCTGACCCAGGCCGATCTGGTGGTGCTGGCCACTGCTCACGAGGTGAGTGCAGAACTCGCGCCCAAGTTCCTGGCCAAGGGGTTGCCGGTGTTCGATCTCTCCGGTGCCTTCCGGGTCAACGATCAGCAGTTCTACTCCTCCTTCTACGGCTTCACCCACGAGAATGAGCAGTGGCTGGAGCAGGCCGCCTACGGTCTGGCCGAGTGGAATGCCGATGCCGTCAAGGCCGCCCAGCTGATTGCCGTGCCGGGATGCTACCCGACCGCCTCCCTGTGCGCCCTCAAGCCGCTGCAACAGGCCGGGCTGATTGCCCAGGGATGGCAGCCCATCATCAATGCGGTTTCCGGCGTCTCCGGGGCCGGTCGCAAGGCCGCCATCAACACCAGTTTCTGCGAAGTGAGCCTCAATCCCTACGGCACCTTCAATCACAGGCACCAGCCGGAGATCAGCCACCACCTCGGCAAGGAGGTGCTGTTCCAGCCCCACCTCGGCAACTATGTGCGGGGCATCCTGGCCACCATCTATGTGCAACTGGCTGAAGGGGTGACGCAGACCCAGGTGGATCAGGCCTACCTCAAGGCCTACGAAGGCAAGCCGCTGGTACGCCTCACCGGCCAGATGCCCTCCATCCGCGGCGTGGCGAGCACGCCCTACTGCGACATCGCCTGGCAGCAGCAGGGCAACATGCTGGTGGTGGTTTCTGCCATCGACAACCTGCTCAAGGGGGCCGCCTCGCAAGCCATGCAGTGCATAAATATCAAGTTTGGTTTTGAACCGGCCACCGGCCTGATTTAACGCTTTAAGAAAGGATCGAGAAGATGGACAAGCAGACGCTGGTAATCAAGTTGGGTGGTGCCCTGATCGAGAACGACGAGGCCCTGACCGCCCTGTTCGCCACCCTGAAGACCTTCCTGGATGATCAGCACCGTCCTCTGGTGCTGGTGCACGGTGGTGGCTGCCTGGTGGACGACCTGCTCAAGGGGTTGGGCATGACCTCCACCAAGAAGAACGGCCTGCGGGTGACCCCGTTCGAGCAGATCCCCGTGATTGCCGGTGCCCTGGCCGGGACCGCCAACAAGATGATGATGGCCAAGGCCATCTCCACCGGCATTCCTGCTGTGGGTCTGTGCCTCGCCGACGGCGGTCTGTGCCAGGTGACCCAGCTCGATCCGGATCTCGGTGCGGTCGGTGACTGCAAACCGGGCAACCCGGCGCTGGTGGCCGGCATCCTGGGGCAGGGCTTCCTGCCGGTGGTGAGCTCCATCGGCATTACCGCCGACGGACAGATGATGAACGTCAATGCGGATCAGGCGGCCACCGCCATCGCCGAAGCGCTGGGCGCCGATCTGGTGATGCTGTCGGATGTGAGCGGCATTCTGGATGGCAAGGGCAAGCTGGTGCCGCAACTGGACAAGCAGAGCGCGCTGGACCTGATGGAGAAGGGCGTTATCACGGACGGCATGGCCGTCAAGGTGAAAGCCGCCCTGCACGCCGCAGAAACCCTGGGCAAGCCGGTCTGTGTCGCCAGCTGGCGCTACCCGGATCAGCTGCTCAAGCTGCTGGCTGGCGGCGCTGTTGGCACCCAGGTCACCCTCTGATCTCCACCGGGAAAAGGACAATCCGATGCAACATCTTCTGAAAGACAGTGATTTAAGCAAGGCCCAGATCGAGGCGCTGCTGGCGCTTGGTAAAGCGGTCAAGGCCGATCCGAAGAAATACAGCCAGGCCCTGGCGGGCAAGAGCGTGGTCACCCTGTTCGAGAAGCCCTCCCTGCGTACCCGGGTCACCTTCGACATCGGCATCGCCAAACTGGGTGGTCACAGCGTCTATCTGGATCAGCAGAACGGCGCGCTCGGCAAGCGGGAGTCGGTGAAGGATTTCGCCAGCAACCTGTCCCGCTGGTGTGATGCCATCGTCGCCCGGGTGTTCGATCACCAGACCCTGGTCGAGCTGGCCGAGTTCGGCTCGGTGCCTGTGGTCAACAGCCTGTGCAACCTCTACCACCCCTGCCAGGGGCTGGCGGATTTCATGACCATCAGCGAGCACTACAGCGATCTGGCCAAGGTGAAGCTGGCCTATCTCGGCGATGGCAACAACGTGAGCCACTCCCTGCTGCTGCTGGGGGCGACCCTCGGCACCGACGTGACCCTGGTCTGCCCGAAAGGTCATGGCCCGGATACCCAGATCTTCCTGCAGGCCCAGGCGCTGGCAGCTCAATCTGGCGCGACCATACATATCAGCGATGATGTCGCGGATATCGAAGGCTTTGACGTGGTTTATACCGATACCTGGGTTTCCATGGGTGACAACACACCAATGGAGCAGGTAAAAGATATCTTCATGCCTTATCAGATCAACCAGGCCCTGCTCGATCGGACCGGCATCCAGCACGTGCTGCACTGCCAGCCGGCCCACCGGGAGCTGGAGATCACCTCGGAGGTCATGGACGGCCCAGCCTCCCTCATCATGGATGAGGCAGAAAACCGGATGCATATCCAGAACGCCGTGCTGCTGACCCTGTTCGGACAGGGCCAGAAGTAATCCGGCAACCGACCCGGAATCACCCCTTTTTATCGAATCATCACGGAGAGAAGTAAATGAGCGGAATCAACAAGATCGTACTGGCTTACTCGGGCGGACTGGATACCTCGGCCATCATTCCCTGGCTGAAGGAGCACTATGACGCTGAAATCATCGCCTTCGTCGCCGACGTGGGCCAGGAGCGTGACGATCTGGAAGGGATCGAGCAGAAGGCCATCGCCTCCGGCGCGGTCAAGTGCATCGTCAAGGATCTGCGGGAAGAGTTCGTCAAAGAGTATGTCTACCCGACCCTGAAGACCGGCGCCGTCTATGAAGGCACCTACCTGCTGGGTACCTCCATGGCCCGTCCGGTGATCGCCAAGGCGATGGTCGAGGCTGCCCTGGCGGAAGGGGCTGATGCCATCTCCCACGGTTGCACTGGCAAGGGCAACGACCAGGTGCGGTTCGAAGGGGCGGTAGCTGCCCTGGCTCCCCAACTGAAAGTGATCGCCCCGTGGCGGTTGTGGGACATGCGTTCCCGGGAAGATCTGCTGGCCTATCTGGAAGCCCGCAACATCCCCTGCAAGGCGACCCTGAAGAAGATCTACAGCCGCGACGCCAACGCCTGGCACATCTCCACCGAGGGTGGCGAGCTGGAGAGCACCTGGAACGAGCCGTCCGAAGCCGTCTGGCAGTGGACCGTCTCTGCAGAGGATGCCCCGAACGAGCCGGAATACGTCAAGCTGACCGTGGCCAAGGGCGAAGTGGTCGCCGTTGACGACCAGCCGCTCAGCCCGCACCAGATCCTGACCACCCTGAACGAACGTGCTGGCAAGCACGGCGTGGGCCGGATCGACATCACCGAGAACCGGATGGTGGGCATGAAGTCCCGTGGCTGCTACGAGACCCCGGGTGGTACCGTGATGGTTGCCGCACTGCGCGCCGTGGAAGAGCTGGTACTGGACAGACCGACCCGCGCCTGGCGGGAAAAGCTGGGTGCCGAGTTCTCCCACCTGGTGTATGACGGTCGCTGGTTCACCCCGCTGTGCAAGGCCATTGTCGCCTCCGCCAACGCCATCGCCGAGGAGCTCGACGGTGAAGTGGTGCTGAAGATGTACAAGGGTCAGGTCACCGCGGTGCAGAAGAAGTCGCCGAACAGCCTCTACTCCGAAGACTTCGCCACCTTCGGTGCCGACGAAGTGTACGACCAGAGCCATGCCGAAGGCTTCATCCGTCTCTACACCCTGGCGAGCCGGATCCGCGCCATGAAAGAGCAGCATCAAGCCATCGGTGGCGACCATACCCACGGCTAAGCAAGCGCTATCACCCGTTGATACGAGGGGGCATGGCCCCCTCTTTTACAGGCAGAGAGGCCCTTTGCCATCCTCATCGGGTGTGACAAGAGCGGCTGCGCCCTGGCCGCTTCTGTGAGATAACAGGCTCGCAGAAAAACAGGGCAAGATTTCAAGTTCGACGGCGCAAGGGGCCGCCGACAACGCATTCAAGGAGAGCAGTATGGCACTTTGGGGTGGACGCTTCAGTCAGGGAGCCGATAGCCGGTTCAAGCAGTTCAACGATTCGCTGCGGTTCGACTACCGTCTGGCGGAGCAGGATATTCAAGGCTCCATGGCTTGGGCCAAAGCGCTGGTCAAGGTGGGGGTGTTGACCGAGGGTGAACAGGGCAAGCTGCAGCAGGCGATGGAGGTACTGCTCGCCTCCGTGCAGCAGGATCCCCAGCAGATCCTGAACTCGGACGCCGAAGACATCCACTCCTGGGTCGAGAGCCAGCTCATCGACGCCGTCGGCGCCCTTGGCAAGAAGCTGCACACCGGTCGCTCGCGCAACGATCAGGTCGCCACCGACCTTAAACTCTGGTGCAAGGCACAGGGCGAACTGCTGCTCGGCTCCATCACCGCCCTGCAACAGGGGTTGGTGGCCTCCGCCCGTGCCAACCAGGCCGCGGTGCTGCCGGGTTACACCCACCTGCAGCGTGCCCAACCGGTCACTTACGCCCACTGGGCCCTGGCCTATGTGGAGATGCTGGAGCGGGACCATTCCCGTCTGCAGGATGCCCTCAAGCGCCTCGACACCAGCCCGCTTGGCTGCGGCGCCCTGGCGGGCACCGCCTATGCCATCGACCGCGAAGCCCTGGCGCTCGACATGGGCTTTGCCGGCGCTACCCGCAACAGCCTGGATTCGGTCTCCGATCGGGATCACGTGGTGGAGCTGATGCACGTGGCGTCCCTCTCCATGACCCACCTGTCGCGGTTTGCCGAAGACCTCATCTTCTACAACACCGGCGAGGCGGGCTTTGTCGAGCTGTCTGACGCCGTCACCTCCGGCTCGTCCCTGATGCCCCAGAAGAAGAACCCGGACGCGCTGGAGCTCATTCGTGGCAAGACCGGCCGGGTGGTCGGCGCCCAGATGGGCATGTTGATGAGCCTCAAGGCGTTGCCGCTGGCCTACAACAAGGACATGCAGGAAGACAAAGAGGGGCTGTTCGACGCCCTCGACACCTGGCACGACTGCCTCGATATGGCGGCGCTGGTGCTGATCGATCTGAAGGTCAATGGCGAGCGGACCATGGCGGCGGCCCAGGGCGGTTACGCCAATGCCACCGAGCTGGCGGACTATCTGGTGGCCAAGGGCATCCCGTTCCGTGAGGCGCACCATATCGTCGGCGAGACCGTGGTCTATGCGATCCAGGTGAAAAAGCCCCTGGAAGAGCTCTCCCTCCCCGAGTTCCAGCGCTTCAGCCCCGTGGTGGGGGAGGATGTTTACCCGAACCTGGAGCTGGAAGCGACTCTGGCCAAGCGGGTTGCCAAGGGAGGCGTCGCTCGCGAGCAGATAGAGGTAGCCCTCACCGCCGCCGAGGCCTGGCTGGCCAAACGGGCGGGTTAAGCCAAGCGGCTCGCCATGGGAACAAGAAGGCAGAACGGCAACCCCAGGGTTGCCGTTTTTTTATGGGTACGCCTCGGCGCCGTGGGGCGCGTTGACCAGGCGCTGTTCAGCCCCTGTGTCCGGCGCTGGCATGATGTACGGCGTCCGTGAGCAGTCGTTGCAACTGGCTCCTGGCCTCGTCGGTTTCATGGCTGGCGGCGAGTAGCACCACCCCCAGGGTGCCCGGTGAGGGCAGCACGCCGCCGAGGGTGGCGAGACTGGCCGGCATGCCGATGGCGGAACGCACCGTGATCCCGAGCCCGGCCTGTACGGCGGCCCAGATCCCGCCCAGGCTCTGGCTGGTGAAGGCGATCCGCCAGGGGATCCCTGCATCGTCGAGGGCGCGGATGGCCCGTGCCCGCATCAGGCAGGGGGCATCGAAGAGCACCAGGGGCAGGGGCTCCCCGCGCGCGAGCAAAGGGACGGGGTCCCACTCGGGGTGGGCAATCCAGGCCAGTTGCACCACCTTGATGAGGGGAAGATCCTCCCGCTCTCCCTGTGGCTGCCAGGCGAGAGCCATGTCGAGGGTGCCCTCCCTGATCCCCTGCACCAGAGCCCCGTTGCGATCGATGCGGGTCGTCATGCGCAGGGCCGGGTGCTGGCGACAGAGGGGCCCCAGCACGGCGGGGAGCAAAGATTCACCGAAGTCCTCCTGCACCCCGAGCCGGATCTCCCCTTGCAGCAGTTCCCCTTTGAGGGCGAGCACGGCTTCGTCATTGAGCGCCAGCAGCCGCTTGGCGTAGCCCAGCAGGCGCTCACCGCTGGCTGTCGGCACCAGGTGACGTCCCTGCTTCATGACCAGATCGGTGCCGCACTGCTGTTCGAGTTTTTTCAACTGGGCGCTGACCGCCGAGGTGGAGCGGCACAGCCGCTGCGCCGCCAGCGCAAAGCTGCCGCACTCCAGCCCCAGCACATAGCTGCGCAGGGCATCGAGATCCAGGCTGGGGGGAAGGGGTGACATAACTATCCTTATAATCGGGATGATTGGTCTTGAATATTTCGATTTTTTAAATTGTAGCAGTGAGGGAGAGTGGCTTCATCCACCAAGGAGATTGCCATGACACCTGATGTTCCCGATCGCGCCGCCCTGGCGCAGCTTGCCCCCCGACTCGCCCGACTGGCGGAAGAGACGCTGTTTGGCGATATCTGGCAGCGCCCCACCCTCTCGGCACGCGAGCGCAGCCTGATCACCCTGGCCATCCTGGCGTCCCTGGGCCGGGTGCAACAACTGCCCTGGCATATTGCATTCGCCCGGCAAAACGGCCTGTCCCGGGATGAGCTGGAAGAGCTGTTTACCCATCTTGCCTTCTACGCCGGTTTGCCCGCCGCAGTGACGGCCGTGGGCTATCTGCCCCCCCGCGAGGAGGTGACCCCATGCCGCTGACCCGTATCACCCTGTGCGAGGGGATGAGCGACGCACACCTGCAACAACTCAGCGCCCTCTACCACCAGACCCTGGTGGAGGTGTTCGAGGTGCCGCCGGAGGATAAATTCCAGATCCTCGAGATCTTGCCTGCCAGTGCGCTCATCTATGACCCCCACTACCAGACCGGCCGCCGGGACCAGGGTTTCATCCTCTTCCAGATCCTGGCGGGCAAGGTGCGCAGCACCGCGACCAGGGAGCGGCTTTATGCACGTCTCGCCGAGCGCCTTGAGGCCGAGCTTGGGATCCATCCCGACAACCTCATGGTGGTGATCCAGCAGACCGATGCCGAGGCGTGGAGTTTCGGCCAGGGCCGGATGTTCAGACAGGAGGTGGCCTCATGATCGCCATGCACTACCGATTCACCCTGCCCGCAGACTACGACATGGCGCTGATCGAGCAGCGGATCGCCAGCAATGGCGCCAGACTGGACGGCTTTCCCGGTCTGTTGTTCAAGGCCTATCTCTACAGCCGTCAGGACGATGGGGCCCTGCCGGGGCAGGAGAACCGCTATGCCCCCTTCTATGTGTGGCACAGCGCCGAGGCGATGCACCGATTCCTGGCAAGCGAGGGATTCGCGGCGCTCACCCGGCATTTCGGCTGGCCCCGCATCGAGACCTGGCATCTGCTGCGGTCGCCGGATCCGGCCTCCCTCGACGGGGCTTGCATGGCCAGGCTGCGGCGCACCAAGGTCGCTTCCCACGACCAGCTGGCCGACCTGCACGGCGAGGCCATGGTGAGCGGCTGGGGTCTCACCCGATGGGAATGGCTGGAGGCGGATTTTCTCCCGTCCCTCTCATCGCCCTTGCCTGCCGGGGGCGAGATCTACCGTATCGGCTATCTGGCGAAGGGGGGAGGGGGGTAAAGCGGAATTATCTTTGTCATTGATGTTGTTTTTCCATTCACTTGGGCTGTTAAGGTGATATTCGCATCGTGAACATAGGGTGTTATATCGCGTTTGTGGATGATGATGTGGAATTGCGTTCACCTGCGGCAATGAACTGGCTCAGTGGGCACATTCGGGGTGACGGCCCGTGCCGGGCAGGGCATGATCCCGCTGCAATGCGTATGGACGCGTCAACCGGATCAAGGAGTTCCCATGTACCTGCCACCCCATTTCGCCGTTACCGACCCCGAGGCGCTGCACCAGCTGATGCAGGCGCACCCTCTGGGGGCCCTGATCACCTGTGGTGAAGGGGGGCTGGATGCCAACCACCTGCCGTTCGAGTTCGATGGGGAGCAGGGGGCCCACGGGGTGCTGCGGGCCCATGTGGCCCGCAACAACCCGCTTTGGCAGGAGGTGAAAGACGGCGACGAGGTGCTGGTGATCTTCCGCGCCGCCGAGGGTTATATCTCCCCCAGCTGGTATCCGGGCAAGCAGGTTCATCACAAGCAGGTGCCCACCTGGAACTATGCCGTGGTGCACGCCCATGGCCGTATCCGGGTGAGGGACGATGCCCGCTTCGTGCGTCGCTTGCTCGCGACCCTGACCCGTACCCACGAGGCGGGAGAGTCCATTCCCTGGAAGATGGCGGATGCACCGAGAGACTATCTCGAGACCATGGTGCAGGCCGTGGTGGGCATAGAGATCGAGATTGAGCGGCTGGTCGGCAAGTTCAAGCTGGGTCAGAACAAGGAGGCGGCGGATCGCCTGGGAGCGGCCAATGCCCTGCAGGAGCGCGGGCAGACCGCACTGGCCGGCGCCATGCTGAGCCCGCCTCCTTCACAGTCCTAGCGTGGCACCCAGGGAGCCGCCCGAAAAAAAACGGTAACCGCCAGGTTGCCGTTTTTCATGGTTCCACTCCCGCTCACGCGCTGGCATTGAGCAGCTTGCCTACGCCTTCCCCCGGGCCCTGGGGCAGGGTTTGCTTGAAGGCATAGAGCAGCTAATCGAGGTTGAGGCCGCTGTTGCCGAGGGAGCCCTTGAGGGTGTCGAGCTCGCTCTGCAGCGCGTCGAGGCGGGTGCTCTGGGTGCCGTCTGCCAACTGGGTGCGGGCGGCATCGATGGCCTGGGGCAGGGGCTGGCCCGAGGATTCCTGGCCCAGGGTCTGCATCAGCGCCCCCATGAAGTGGTTGATTGCGGGGCGGTTCTGCTCGCTGTCAGCCTCCTGGATGCCGAGGCGCTGGAACAGGCTCTGCACCGTGGGGGCAAGCCGCTCTTCCTGCACGGCGGGCTCGGTCTGGGTGGGCGGCGTACCGTCGCCCAGCAGCTTGCTGCCGAGCTTGATGGCAAGGGAGGCGAGGGGAAGCAGGGTGCCGATGGCGATCATGATGTCACTCTCCGTACGACTGATGTCATGACGGAGCAGGGAACGGGCCAGCTTGGCGAGCATTCAGCCGAAAAATGGCAGGGGATTGATCCTGCTGTGAATTTCGTTTTTGCCAGGCAGAGGGCGAGCGGGTGCGAACGGGGGCGGCGGCAAACCCTTGCAGCCCGGGGGCTGGTTGGTTTGCCACCCGGCTTGCCGGATCAGAGATCCTTGAACGGGCGGCGTTTCTCCTCCTCGATGACGATGGCCTCCAGATTGGCGATGCGCTCCTGCAACTCCTTGATGATCATGTCCTGCTTGCCAAGACGGTCGGTAATGCGGGCATCCCCCATCTGGTAGCGGGCGCGCTTGGTGAGATAGCTGAACGACACGCTGATAAAGACGATCAGAACGATACCTGTCCACATGGTCATGAATGACTCCTTTCAATATTTGAACGAGAGGATCTGTCTCCCGTGCTGTCGTTGTCTCATACCCGACCCTGGGCGGCAATGCCCGCCTGGTTGTTCAGAGCGGCCAGAGCGGCCAGCCGAGCCAGATCCCGAGCAGCAGCAACTGCCCCCAGACGATGGCCCAGAACCGCAGGCGGTAGCTCCCCTTCTGGGTCTTGTGGCGCAGCCACTGGCGGGCGACCAGGGCGCCAGGCCAGCCGCCGCACAGCTCAAGCAGATGCAGGCGGGCCTCGGGGACGCGCCAGCCGCCACGAATGGCCTGGCGTTTGTCCCAGGCGTAGACGACCAGGGTCAGCAGGCTCATCAGCAGGATCAGGGCCAGCGGCCACCAGTTGGCATCGTGCGCGCCGAGCCAGCCTGCCCAACCCAAAGGCAGCAGGGCAAGGGCCATCATGACAGGCACGCCTGATCCCGAGTCTCGCCCGGTTGTAGCGTGCGGATCACCCGGGCCGGATTACCCACCGCCAGGGAGTCCGCCGGGATGTCCCGGGTGACCACGGCGCCAGCCCCTATGATGGAGCGGGGCCCTATGGTGACGCCTGGGCAGATGATGGCCCCGCCGCCAATCCAGCAGTCATCGCCGATCCGCACCGGCTTGTTGTAGGCGGTCCAGTTGCGTCGCTCCAGATAGTCCATGGTGTGGGTGGCGGTGTAGATCTGCACGTTGGGGGCCAGCAGCACATGGTTGCCGATGTGCACCTCGCCCACGTCGAGAATGGTGATGTTGAAGTTGAAGAAGGTCTTCTCGCCGATGTGGATGTTGCGGCCGAATTCGCAGGTGAAGGGGGTGCTGATCCAGCAGGAGTCGGGACAGTGGGCGAAGAGGTCGCGGCAGATCTGCTGGCGCAGGACGTGATCCCCCGCCGGTGAGGCGTTGAGCCGGCTCAGCAGCGCCTGGCCGCGAATGCGGTCGTTCGCTATCTCCTCGCTCTGGCTGTCCAGGGCGCCCCCCGCCAGTACCTTGTCCCAGTCGCTTGCCATGGTCATCTCCTCCTGCTGCAAGAGGGGGCAGTATACGCGACAAGGGGAGGGGGTGTCAGAGTGCCGGGCCCGTCAGGTGATCCCCGTCATCCTGTCATCACGCCATCACGTCACAGGACAAGGGGCAGGATGAGCAGGATGGAGACGAGGTAGGGGAGCAAGACCCGCCGCCCCAGGCTGCGTCCGCCAATCACCAGTGCCAGCACCCCTTTCACCAGGGAGTTGACCAGCCCGGCGAGCAGTATGCCCCTGGCCGCCACCTCCAGGGCCAGCTCCTTCTGGGCGAGCTGGGAGAGGGAGAGGGTGATGGCGTCCACGTCCGTGATGCCGGAGACCAGCGACAGCAGATAGACCCCGGAGTTGCCCACCTTGCTTTGCAGCAGGGTGGCCATGAAGCCGATGAGGGCGAGCAGCAGACCGAACTTGATGGCGGTGGCGAGATCCAGCGGGTTGCGGGTTTCGGGCTGTACCGGGCCGTCCGGCATCTCTTCCCGCTGGCGCCAGAACCAGAAGGCAAAGCCGTAGACGATGGCTGCCAGCAGCAGCAGGGGGACAGCCAGACGCAGCGCCAGCTCTCCGTGGATGATCAGCACCAGTGCCAGCAGCCTGAGCCACATGGTGGCTCCCGCCAGCAGAATGCCGGTGGCCAGCAGCCGCTCCAGCCCTCCCTGCTCCTTGTTGAGGCGGGCAAATTGCAGGGTGAGGGCGGTGGAGGAGGCGAGCCCCGCCAGCATGCTGGTGAGCACCAGCCCGGAGCGGGTGCCGAGCAGGCGCACCGCGAAGTGACCACAGAACGAGATGCCGGCGATCATCACCACCATGAGCCAGATCTTGAAGGGATTGAAGGCATTGAGGGGACCCATCTCGGTATCGGGGAGCACCGGCAGCAGCACCAGGGAGATAAGCAGAAAGCGCAGGGTGGCGTGAAACTCCATTTCGCTCAAGAACAGCATCCCCTGCTGGATCTTGCCCTTGAGCCCCATCAGGAGGGCCGCCAGCACGGCGCAGGCCACCGCCTCGCTCGGGCTCTGCAGCACCGACATCAGCCCCAGCAGGTAGGTGAGCACCATGGCTACCGAGCTGGTGAGGCCGAACTCCCCCTGCCAGCGCTGGGCCAGCCAGACCGAGAGGCCGCACCCCGTCACCACGGTCAGCAGACCGAGCAGGGCCAGCCAGGCGCCCAGGGTGGGCAGCAGCAGGGCGCAGACCCCGCCGAGCAGACCGATGAGGCCATAGGTGCGCATCCCGGCGATGCGCTGGTTGTCTCCGAGCTGGCGCACCTGCCAGCCCCGCTCCAGCCCGATGATGAGTCCGATGGCCAGGGACACCAGGGCGCCGTAGACAGGCTCGGCCTCTATCCACATGGGTTTCTCCTCCCGCTGCCGTTTCAGTGAGGATGGCACAGGGCATCCCGGGGCAGGGGGAGCTGGCTCACAGAGCGGGTGTCCCGCCTGCCGGGGTCTTGCAAACAAAAAAAAGGCGCCACCTGGAGGGGGCGCCTGGAAAGGTCAAACCTTGCGGTTTGCAGACCAACGGAACCAAAGATCACACACTTCACACTCAGCACTGCTGTGGGGGCAGGGCTCAACCCTGCCACTTGCCTCCTTCCACTATCACGTCGTTGGGATCGGTATCGGCGCTCAGTTTGTCGCGCACATACTGGTCGTAGAGTTTCAGCAGGTACTTCTCTTCCCCCAGCTTGGCGAGACGGTCGTTGACCCAGTCACGCAGCTCGATATTGCCCTTCTTCACCGCCGGCGCGATGGGGTCTTCCGAGCCCAGCTTCTCGGGCAGCACCCGATAGCCCGGGTTCTCCTTGGCCCAGCTGAACAGCACCAGGTTGTCCTGGGCATAGGCATCGCCGCGGCCCTGGGCCAGGGCCTGCAGGGATTCGGTGTTCTTCTCGAACTTGAGCACCTTCCAGTCCGGGTGGTTGCGGGTCAGCCAGATGTCGGCCGTGGTGCCGGTGGTGACGATAAGCCGCTTGCCGGCCAGATCGTCGAGCTTCTTGGCGTCGCTGCCTTCCGGCACCAGCACCTGCACCGCGACCTTGAGGTTCGGGTTGGTGAAGTCCACCACCTGCCGCCGCTCCGGGGTCACCGTCATGTTGGCGAGGATCAGATCCACCTTGTCGCTCTGCAGGAAGGGAATGCGACTGGCGGGCTCCACCGCCACGAACTCGACCTTGTTCTCGTCCCCCAGCAGATCCTTGGCGAAGCGGCGGCCGAGATCGGTGTCAAAGCCGACGTAGTTGCCCTTCTCGTCCACATAGCCAAACGGCGGCTTGTCGGTGAAGACACCGACGATGAGCTTGTCCCGCGCCTTGATCTTGGCGAGGGAACCGTCTTCTGCCTGGGCGGCGCCGCTGGCGAGGCCCAGGCCGATGAGGGCGCTAAACAGGACCGAGGTAATTATCTTCATGCTGACTCCTTTCGTTTGCTGACAGTTGTATAAGAAAACTTGGCGAGGAACTGGCGCGCACGCTGGCTGCGCGGGCTCTCGAAAAACTGATGGGGGGCGGCCTGCTCCAGGATGTGGCCACCGTCCATGAAGACGATGCGATCCGCCACCGCCTGGGCGAACGCCAGCTCGTGGGTGACGATGAGCAGGGTCATGCCGCTGCCGGCGAGATCCCGGATCACCTCCAGCACCTCCTGTACCATCTCGGGATCCAGCGCTGCGGTCACCTCGTCAAACAGCATCACCTGGGGGTTCATGCACAGGGCCCGCACGATGGCGATGCGCTGCTGCTGGCCGCCGGAGAGCTGGCGCGGATAGTCATGGCGCCGCTCCCACAGACCGATGCGGGTCAGCAGCTGCTCCGCCTGCAGCAGGGCCTCCTGCCGCTCCCGCTTCTGCACCTGCACAGGGCCGAGCAGCACGTTCTCCAGCACCGTCAGGTTGGGGAAGAGGTGATAGCTCTGGAACACCATGCCGATGCGCTGGCGAAGCCGCTGCCAGTCGGTGCTGGCATCCAGCAACTCTCCGTCGAAGCGAATGTCGCCCCCCTGAATGGGTTCGAGCCCGTTGAGGGTGCGCAGCAAGGTGCTCTTGCCACAACCGCTTGGCCCCAGGATGACAATCACTTCCCCGGCGTTCACCGTGAGGCTGACCTCGTCCAGTACCCGGTGTTGGCCGAATTGTTTGCTGACAGCATTGAGCTCAAGCAGAGGTGTCATACCGCATTACCCCATTGTTGCTCCAGCCGGCGCGAGGCGAGCGAGAGCGGATAGCAGACCAGAAAAAAGAACAGGAACAGCAGACCGTAGATAAGCAGCGAGCCATAGGTGCGCTCGATGATCTGCTGGCCCACCTTGATCACCTCCACCACCCCGATCAGCACCGCCAGGGAGCTGGTCTTGATGATGCGGGTGTAGATGTTGATGGTCGGCGGCGTCAGCCGTTGCAGCGCCTGGGGCAGCAGCACGTGGCGATAGAGCTGCCAGCGGGAGAGCCCGAGCGCCAGGCCAGCCTCCTGCTGGCCGCGGGCGAGGGAGTTGAGGCCGCCGCGAACCACTTCGCCTACCTCGCTGGCGCCCCACAGGGCCAGCACCAGCACGGCGCACCAGAAGGCCGGGATATCCAGGCCAAAGAAGATCGGCAGCCCGAAGAAGAAGAGGTAGAGCCAGACCAGCACGGGCACCACCCGAAACAGCTCCAGATAGACCCGCAGCACGACCCGAGTCAGCCTTCCCCCTTGCTGGGCCAGCACGCCGTAACCGACCCCGCCCAGGGTGGCGAACAGGATGGCGAGCAGGGAGATGGCGAGGGTCTGGCCCGCGCCCACCGCCAGCAGCGGCAGCGCCTGCGCCAACTGCTCAGTGACCGGACTGGCCATAGTGATCCCTCCTTTCTTGTGCATGGGTGGCGAGTGACGGCGGCAGCAGGACAATAGGTGCCTTCATCAGTTGCTCAATGACCGAACTGACCATGTTGCAGCCTCCTTTCAACGACGCGCAGGGCAAGGGAGAGCGGCAGAAAGATCAGCACGCACATCAAGGTCAGCACCGCCAGCATCTCGTAGGTCTTGTAGTAGAGGGCGATGTAGTTCTTGGTGGTGTAGAGGAGCTCGGGCACCGCCACCGCCGAAGCCACCGTGGTCTCTTTGAGCAGAAAGATGAAGTTGGCAAACAGCGCCGGCAGGCTGGCGAGCCAGGCCTGGGGCAGCTGGACGTGGCGCAGCAGCTGCCAACGGGAGAGGCCGATGGCCCGGCCTGCTTCCAGCTGGCTGGGGGGGATTGCCTGAACGCCTGCCCGCAGCGCCTCGGTGAGGTAACCGCCACCGAGGAAGGTCATGGCGATCACCGCCGTGGCAAAGCCGGAGAGCGAGATGCCGAGCGCCGGCAGCCCGAAGTAGAGAAAGAACAGCTGGATCAAGAGCGGCGTGTTGCGGGCCAGCTCCACATAGGCGCGGATCACCCCGTTCAGCCAGGGCTTGTGCAGGCTTTGCAGCGTCACGTTGAGTATCGCCACGGCGAGCGAGGTGAGGATCACGATGGCGCCGAGCTGCAAGGTGACCCAGACCGATTGGCCGAACGTCGGCAGGGTAGTGAGAACAAAGGACCAGTCGAAGCTCATGCCGGGATCCTCCCGTCGCGGCGCAGCCGCTGGGGCACGACCGTGATGGCGTCAGGGTACTTGATGCCGGCGCCGGTGTTGAGCACCACCACCCGCTCGCCCCCCTGTATCCAGCCAGCTTCCCGCAGCTGGCGGGCGGCGGCGAAGGCGGCCGCCCCTTCCGGGCAGACGAAGCTGCCTTCGCGCGCGGCGAGTTGACGGATCTCGCGCTGGATGGCGCCATCGTCCACCGCGACGGCGCACCCCTCGGTGCGATAGAGGGCGTCCAGCACCAGAAAGTCCCCCAGCGCCTTGGGCACGTTGATGCCAAAAGCGAGGGTCTGGGAATCGGGCCAGAAGCGCGATTCGCGCTCCCCCTGCTGCCAGGCCTGGACGATGGGCGCGCAGCCGCTCGCCTGCACCGCCACCAGTCGCGGCAGCGGCCCCTTGACCCAGCCCAGCTCCTGCAACTCCCGCAGCGCCTTGTAGATGCCGATGAGACCAACCCCGCCGCCGGTGGGGTAGAGGATGACGTCCGGCAGGGTCCAGCCGAGCTGCTCTGCTATCTCCAGCCCCATGGTCTTCTTGCCCTCGATGCGATAGGGCTCCTTGAGGGTGGAGGCATCGAACAGCCCCTGCTCGGCCACCGCCTCGGCCACCTGGCGACCGGCGTCGCTGATGAGGCCATCCACCAGATAGAGGCGGGCACCGGCCAGCGAGGTCTCCAGTCTTGTGATGGCGGGTGCCGCCTGGGGCATGACTATGGTGCTGCGCAAGCCGGCGCGGGCGCCATAAAGCGCCCAGGCCGCACCGGCGTTGCCGTTGGTGGGCATGGCGAAGTGGGTGATGCCGAGCTCCCGGGCGCGGGAGACGCCGACCGCGGCGCCGCGGGCCTTGAAAGAACCGGTGGGGATGATGCTCTCATCCTTCATCCAGAGATCCGGAATGCCGATCTGTTTGCCGAAAGCGGGCAGGGGCAGCAGAGGGGTGAAGCCTTCCCCCAGGGTGATCACCTGGGCGGGGTCGCGCACCGGCAGCAGCTCGTGGTAGCGCCACAGGCTGGCGGGGCGCCCCAGCAGAGCGGCCGGGTGCCAGGCCTGTTTCAGGGCCTCGAGGTCGTAACTGGCCAGCAAGGGGGCACCGACCGGGCTCAACTGCTGGGGCTGATCGGCATTCACTATCTCGCCGGTCTTGCTGCAACGTAGATGTGATAGGTAGCTGTACGGCATGCTTTATCCTGAATGGCTCACGTTGGCTGGTGTCTTATTCCATCCTGTGACCCAAGGGCCGGATAACAAACAAAATAAAGCGGCAAACTTAAGCGAAAAAATTCATATGGCTCCCCCGTGTCGGCGGGCCACCCTCTGCCACCGGTCGGGGGGTTGGGCCATCCGGCGCGCTTTGTTAACCTGCCCGCTCACTCAAACCGCAGGGAGCCGCCTCGATGCGAGCCATTGTCAGCCTGCTGGCCCTGTCACTGCTCTGTGCGTGCAGCGGCCAGCCAACCAGAGAGGATGCCATGTCAGGGAATACGCGCCTTCACTACCCGGTCACCCGCCAGGGTGAGCAGGTGGATCACTATTTCGGCCAGGCCGTGGCCGACCCCTATCGCTGGCTGGAGGATGACCGCAGCCCCGAGACGGAGGCCTGGGTCAAGGCCCAGAACCGGGTGACTCAGGGTTACCTGGCGCAGATCCCGTATCGCGCCGCCATCAAGGAGAAGCTGGCCGCCTCCTGGAACTACGCCAAGGAGGGGGCGCCGTTTCGCGAGGGGCGCTACCACTACTTCTTCAAGAACGACGGTCTGCAGAACCAAAACGTCCTGTGGCGCCAGCTGGAGGGCAAGCCGGCGGAGGTATTCCTCGATCCCAATACCCTCAGCCCCGACGGCACCACGGCGCTGGATCAGCTGAGTTTCTCCCGCGATGGCCGCATCCTGGCCTACTCCTTGTCGCTGGCCGGCAGCGACTGGCGCGAGATCCACCTGATGGACGTAGAGAGCAAGCAGCCGCTGGAGGCGCCCCTCAGGGACGTGAAGTTCAGCGGCATCAGCTGGCTCGGCAACGAGGGCTTCTTCTACTCGAGCTACGACAAGCCCGACGGCAGCGAGCTGTCGGCCAGGACCGATCAGCACAAGGTCTATTTCCACCGGCTCGGCACGGCGCAGGAGGATGACCGGCTGGTGTTCGGCGCCATCCCGGCCCAGCACCACCGCTACGTGGGGGCGACCGTCACCGAAGATGACCGCTTCCTGCTCATCTCGGCGGCGAACTCCACCTCCGGCAACCGCCTCTATGTGAAGGATCTGGGCCAGGAGAACGCGCCGCTGCTGACGGTGCAGGGGGATCTGGATGCGGACGTGAGCCTGGTGGACAACCAGGGCGGCACCCTTTATCTGCTGACCAACCGGGACGCCCCCAACGGCCGGCTGGTGACGGTGGATGCCGCCAACCCGGGTCCGGCGCGCTGGCGGGATCTCATCCCCGAGCGTCAGCAGGTGCTGACGGTACACAGCGGCAGCGGCTATCTGTTTGCCGAGTACATGGTGGATGCCACCGCCCGGGTCGAGCAGTTCGACTACGAAGGCAAGCGGGTGCGCGAGGTGGCGCTGCCCGGCCTTGGCAGCGTCAGTGGCTTCAACGGCAAGCACGACGATCCCGCCCTCTACTTCGGCTTCGAGCACTATGCCCAGCCGCCGACTCTCTACCGGTTCGAGCCCAAGAGCGGCGCCATCAGCCTCTATCGCGCCTCGGCGGCGCCGTTCAAACCGGAGGATTACGTTTCCGAGCAGCGCTTCTACCAGAGCAAGGACGGCACCCGGGTGCCGCTCATCATCAGCTACCGCAAGGGGCTGAACCTCGATGGCAGCAACCCGACCATCCTCTACGGCTATGGCGGCTTCGACGTGAGCCTGACCCCGAGCTTCAGCGTGTCGGTAGCCAACTGGCTGGATCTGGGGGGCGTCTATGCGGTGGCCAACCTGCGCGGGGGCGGCGAGTACGGCCAGGCCTGGCACCTGGCGGGCACCCAGCAGAACAAGCAGAACGTGTTCGACGATTTCATCGCGGCGGCCGAGTACCTCAAGGCCGAGGGCTACACCCGCACCGATCGGCTGGCGATCCGAGGTGGCTCCAACGGCGGTCTGCTGGTGGGGGCGGTCATGACCCAGCGGCCGGATCTGATGCGGGTCGCCCTGCCGGCGGTGGGGGTGCTCGACATGCTGCGCTACCACACCTTCACCGCCGGGGCGGGCTGGGCCTATGACTACGGCACCAGCGCCGACAGCGAGGCGATGTTCGACTACCTGAAGGGCTACTCGCCCCTGCACAACGTCCGGCCCGGGGTCAGCTACCCCTCGACCCTGGTGACCACGGCGGATCACGACGATCGGGTGGTGCCGGCCCACTCCTTCAAGTTTGCCGCCACCCTGCAGGCCGACAATGCCGGCCCCCATCCCCAGCTCATCCGCATCGAGACCAATGCCGGGCACGGGGCGGGCACGCCGGTGGCCAAACTTATCGAGCAGAGTGCGGACATCTATGCCTTCACCCTGTACGAGATGGGCTACAGGGAGCTGCCGCGTCAGCCTTGATCCGGGCGAGACGGGCGCCAGCCATCCACTATCATCAGGGCCCTGCGGGGCCCTTTTTATTGCCGCGCGTTGGAAGAGCTGCGCTGGCTGCACTAGCTGCGACCATCCCTGTCTCGCCGCTGGCCCGTTTTGGCAGACGGGCCCCATCTGTCATCCCCCCGGTGGTATAGTCAGCCACAAGATCCGCATTCAAGGAGTCCATCGTGAAGAAGATCATCTACATCCTGCTGGGGTTGGCGCTGGCGGCCGTGGTGGCCATCGCCGCCCTGGTGTCTCTCATCGATCCCAACCAGTTCAAGCCCCAGCTGGCGGAGCAGGTGCGCAAGAGCACCGGCCGCGAGCTGGTGATACAAGGGGATATCGGCTGGCGTTTCTGGCCAAGCCTGGGCCTCTCCCTCGAGAAGGTGGCGCTACGCAACCCCGCCGGCTTTGCCGAGCCCGACCTGGTGCGATTCGAGCAGGGTGAGGCCTCGGTAGGCTTGCTGCCGCTGCTCTCCCACCGACTTGAGATCGGCAAGGTGACCCTGAGCGGCGCTCATCTGTTTATCCAGACCAGGGCTGACGGCAGCTCCAACCTGAGGGATCTACTCCAGGCCTCCGCCGACCCCAAGGGGGAGGCGACCTCCGAGCCCGCCGCAACGACGCCCCCAGCCGCCAGTGACAAACAGCCCTGGCAGATCAGCCTGCAAGGCATCGCGCTGGTGGATGCCAGCGCCCTGGTGCGGGACGACCGCAGCGGTACCGTCTCCCGGCTCGACAGGCTGGATCTCGATCTGGGGCAGTTGACCCCGGGGGAGTGGGTACCGGTGACCCTGGCGGCCAAGGGGGCACAGGGGGATCTGGCCTTTGATCTCAAGGGTCAGGCCCAGCTCAAACCGGCCCGGGAGGCCATGAAGAGCGAGCTTAAGGATCTCAATCTCAGCGGCAGCCTGAACCAGCCGACCCAGCGGCTGGATGCTTTCTCCCTCAAGGCCGATCGGCTGGCATTGGGGGAGTGGAGCAGTCTGAGCCTTAGCCTCAGCGGGGCACAGGGGGCGGCGGACAAGCCGACCCTGGCCGGTACGCTGGAGGGGACCCTCAAGGCGCGCCTCGATGAAAACCGGCAACTGCTGGAGCTGTCGGATGCCGTGCTGGCCGCCAAGCTGAGCGGCGATGCCCTGCCGCGCCCGCAGATGCAGCTCAAACTCGCTGGCTTTGCCCGCGCCGAGCTGGACAAGCAGGCCGTCACCCTCAGCAACCTGGTGATGGGGGTGGATGATGCTCTGCTGAGCGGCAGCGGCGCCGTTCGTCTGGGGGCCGTTCCCAAAGTGGACTTTGACCTCAAGGGGGAGAAGCTGGATCTCGACGGCTGGCTCGGTCAACCGGCCAAGGCTGCACCTGTGGCCGCCACCTCGGGAGCGGCTGCACCGGCCGGAACGCCGACACAGACCGCCGTGCCCGCCAACAGGGCGCTCTCCACGGCCGAACCGGATCTTACCGCCCTCAAGTCGGTGGACCTGGCTGGCCGACTGCAACTGGGCAGCCTGCGCCTCAAGGGGCTGGATCTGAGCGCCGTCGATCTGCAACTGGCCCTGGCCGGTGGCCAGCTCACCCTCAAGCAGTTCAGCGCCGGGGTGGCCGGCGGCCAGGTGACCGCCAGCGGCGTGCTTGATGCCCGTCAGCAGCCGGCCCGCTATCAGGTGCATAAGCGGGTGCAGGGAGTCGAAGTGCGGCCCCTGCTGCAGACCCTGGCCCAGACCGACCTGCTGGAAGGCAAGGGGGATCTGGAGGTGGAGGTGCAGGGTAGCGGTCTTTCCGAGCAGGCGCTGCGCAGCCGGATGCAGGGCAAGGTGAACCTCAAGTTGAGCGACGGTGCCCTGCACGGCATCAACCTGGCGGAGATGATCCGCGAGGCGCGGGCCACCCTGACCGGCAAGGGAGCGGATCAGGTGAAGGAGGTGCGCAAGACCGATTTCAGCGCCCTCACCGCCAGCTTCCAGATTGCCGACGGGATTGCCAGGAGCGACGACATCCAGCTCTTTGCCCCCGCCCTGCGGGTGAAGGGGCAGGGCCAGACCGCCTTGGTGCCGGAGACCCTCGACTTCCTGTTCCTCACCTCCGTGGTGGAGAGCAGCAAGGGACAGGGGGGCAAGACGGTGGACGAGCTCAAGGACATCACCATACCGGTGCGCATCGGCGGCCACTGGCAGGCGCCGAGCTACAAGCTCGACGTGAAGGCACTGCTCAGCAACAACAAGGTGCTGGAGGAGAAGGCCCGCAAGGAGGCCGAGCGCGGTCTCAAGAAGCTGCTGGGTGACAAGGCCGACAACGAAGGGGTGAAGGGGGTGGCGGACCAGCTGCTCAAGGGCCTGTTCAAATAGCCACCCTCCCGTTGTTGTCATCAAGAGCCCGCCCCGTGCGGGCTCTTTGCTGTGGTGCCGGGCGTTACGGGACGAGGTGTGGTCGGCAACATGAGGTACTATGCGAAATAGTCTTCGAAACCGGGAACCAGGAGGGTTCATGAACAAACGGGTGCTGATCACCGGCGGTGGCAGAGGTATCGGGGCCGCGACAGCCCGCTATCTGGCGGCGCAGGGTTACCATCTCTGTCTCAACTATCGTCAGGACAGGGCGTCCGCCGAGGCGGTGGTGGCCGAGATCCTGGCCACCCATCCGGTCGAGTGCATCGCGGTGCAGGCCGATGTCAGCGTGGAGGCCGAGGTGGTGCGCCTGTTCGAGGAGATGGACGCGAGGCTCGGCCCCGTTACCCACCTGGTGAACAACGCCGGCAGGTTGCAGCCCCAGATGCGGGTGCTGGAGATGAGCGCAGAGCGCATCAACCAGACTCTGACCACCAATGTCACCAGCTGCTTTCTCTGCTGCCGCGAGGCAGTGCGCCGCATGACGGCAGGGGGCGCCATCGTCAACGTCTCTTCGGCCGCTGCCCGGCTGGGCTCCCCCGGGGAGTACGTGGATTATGCCGCCGCCAAGGGGGCAGTCGACGTGCTGACCAGAGGCTTGTCGCTGGAGCTGGCGGCCCAGGGGATCCGGGTCAACGGGGTGCGTCCGGGTTTCATCTACACCGACATGCATGCCGACGGCGGCGAGCCCGGCCGGGTGGACAGGATCAAGGGGGCCATTCCGCTGCAACGGGGCGGCGAACCCCGTGAGGTGGCGACCGCCATCGCCTGGCTGCTGTCGGACGAGGCCTCCTATGCCACCGGCACCTTCATTGATGTGGCAGGTGGGCGCTAGGTCATCTTCAACAAGCCTCTCGTCAACGAGAAGGGGCGCCATGGCGCCCCTTCTGCTTATTATCCCAGCAGCTGTTGCCAGACCGCCAGCACATGGCCCCGCTCTCGCGGCAACTGATCGTCCCCCACCTTGCGGGAGATCTCCGAGAGATTGAGGCGATGGCCGAGGTTGCGGATCTCCAGATAGGCCTGCTTGAGCCCCTCTGCCTGCTCCAGTGTGAGTACCCCCGCCATCACGCACTCATCGAAGATGCGCACATTGTCTGACCAGCGGGTGAGGGCGTCCGGCTCACCGCAGGCATGGGCCAGCACCAGGTACTGGGCGATGAACTCGATGTCCACCATGCCACCGGGGGACTGCTTGAGATCGAACTCTCCCTCTCCCGCCTTGAGCAGGTGATCCCGCATCTTCTGGCGCATCTCCCGCACTTCGCGGGCCAGGGTGGGCAGATCCCGCTCCTTGGCCAGCACGTCGCGGCGGATGCGGGCAAATTCGGCGACCACGGTATCATCGCCATAGATGGGACGGGCTCGCACCAGGGCCTGATGCTCCCAGGTCCAGGCTTCCTGCTGCTGGTACTGCTCATAGGCCGACAGCGATGAGACCAGCAGGCCTGAGTCGCCGGAGGGGCGCAGCCGCATGTCGATCTCGTAGAGGATGCCGGACGGAGTGCGGGTGCTGAACAGATGCAGGATCCGCTGGGCCAGGCGCAGGTAAAACTGGCGGCTGTCGATGGGCTTGCGGCCATCGGTGTAACTGTTGGGGTCGCCGCCGTGCAGGAACACCAGATCGAGATCCGAGCCGTAGCCGAGTTCGATGCCCCCCAGCTTGCCGTAGGCCACCACCGCAAAGCCGCGCTGGCCGCTCACCGCCACCTCGGGCGGCACCCCGTAGCGTTCGCTCATCTGGGCCCACGCCTGATTGACCACCTCCTCAGTGATCGCCTCCGCCAGCCAGGTGAGGTGGTCGCTCACCTTCATCAGCGGCAGGGCGCCGGCGATGTCGGCGGCGACGATGCGCAGGAGCTGCACCTGCTTGAACTGGCGCAGCGCCTCCATCTGCTGCTCCACATCCTCCTCGGGGATGCGCAGCAGGAACTGGCGCAGCTGGGGCTTGTACTGATCCAGCGGGGTGGGGTGGTAGAGGTGCTGGGGATCCAGCAGCTCGTCCAGCAGGATGGGGTAGCGGGCCAGCTGCTCGCTCACCAGGTTGCTCTCGTCACACAGGCGTACCAGCTGGCGCAGGGCGGCGGGGTTTTCCGCCAGCAGTTGCAGATAGGCGCTGCGGGTGAAGATGCGAGTCAGCAGGGTGCAGACCCGCTCGAACAGGCGGGCGGGCTCGCGGCTCGCCACCACCAGCCGCAGCAGCTCCGGCATCAGCCAGTCCAGGGCGATACGCCCCTGGGGCCCCACCTGACGGCGCTTGTACTCCTCCTTGAAACGCAGCAGGGCGGCGCCGAGGGGGGCGGGCTCCACCACTCCCTGCGTGGTCAGCAGTTTTTCCAGCTCGGCGGCATCGAGCTCGGTGCGCCAGAGATCGAGCCAGAGCTGTTCCAGGTGGGCGGGGGCCTCCTTCTCTTCCCCCACCACGGCGACGAACTCCTGATGGACGGCGGCCATCTCCTCATCGAGGTGGGCCATGAAGGCGTCCCAGTCGGTAAAGCCGAGGGTGGCGATGAGCCGCTGGCGATCCCGATCCTCGGTGGGCAGAGTCTGGGTCTGCTGATCGCCGATCTCCTGCAAGATGTTTTCCACCCGGCGCAGGAAGCGATAGGCGGTGAGCAGGCGTTCGCACTGGCTCCCCTCCAGGGCGCCCCCCTGGGCGATGGCGGCCAGCGCCTCGGGCAGGTGGCGTACCCGCAGGGCGGGCTCGCGCCCGCCACGGATGAGTTGCAGCGCCTGGGCGATAAACTCCACCTCGCGAATGCCCCCGGCCCCCAGCTTGATGTTGCCCTCCAGTCCTTTGCGGCGCACCTCGGCGGCGATCATCGCCTTCATCTGGCGCAGGCCGTCGATGACGCCGAAGTCGATGTAGCGGCGGAACACGAAGGGGCGCAGCAGTTCGGTCAGGGCCGTGGCGTGTTCACACTGGGGGCCCAGCACCCGCGCCTTGACCATGGCGTAGCGCTCCCAGTTGCGGCCGTGATGCTGGTAGTAGTCCTCCATAGCGGCGAAGGAGATGGCGAGCGGCCCCGCATCGCCAAAGGGGCGCAGCCGCATGTCGACCCGGAACACCTGACCATCCTGGGTGGGCTGGTGGAGGGCGTTGATGAGACGCTGCCCCAGCTTGATGAAGAACTGCTGGTTGGCGAGCTCCCGCCGCCCGCCAACGGTGTAGCCGTTCTCGGGGAAGGTGAAGATAAGGTCGATGTCCGAGGAGAAGTTGAGCTCGCCGCCGCCGAGCTTGCCCATCCCGAGGATGAGCAGCGGCTGGGGGTTGCCATCGCCGTCCATGGGGGTGCCCAGCTCGCTGCACTGTTTGGCGTAGAGCCAGTCGCGGGCTCCACAGATGAGGGCATCCGCCAGCTTGGTGAGATGGATGAAGCTCTCTTCGACCTCGGACTCCCCGAGCAGCTCGCGCCAGGCGATCACCAGCATGCGGCTGCGGCGGAACTGACGCAGGATGCGCTTGAGCGCCTCCTCGTCCGCGACCTCGGCGAGCAGGGCTGCGAGCTCAGGTTCATAGGCGGGCCAGCGCTCGGCCCGGGTCAGTGCGTCCGATGCCAGGGTCTCGGCCAGCAGCCCCGGCTGCTTGATAAGGGAGTCGGCGACAAAGTCGGAGAGGCCGAGCAGGGTCAGCAGGGTCTGGCGGGTGGGCTCGGGCAGTGCGTCATACTGGGGCGCCAGGGCGAGCAGCCGCTGCCAGTGGCGCAGGGCCTGCTCCTGCAACAAGGGAGAGAAGGCGGAGAAAGAGGGAGAGTGCTGGGCCACGGTTGCCATCCTTGTGGTTGACGAGTCTGCAGGGAGAGTGAAATGCCGGCTGCCAATCTAGCACTCCCGGGCGCTGGCGTCACAGCGCCGCTGCCCGGAAGGTGATCCGGCGACGGATCTGGCGATCGGCCGGGCTCAGGGACGCCGGTAGATCTCGGGGTCGTAGATTTCCATCAGGCTGCCGGGGCTTCTCGGCGGCACAAAACCGAAGCCGGCGTAGAGGCCGTGGGCATCGGAGGTGGCGAGGGAGAGACGGCGCAGCCCTTGCAGCTCCGGGTGGGCGAGGATGGCTGCCACCAGGGCCTTGCTGTGACCGCGCCCGCGATGTTCGGGCAGCACGAAGACGTCGGCGAGATAACCGAAGGTTGCCTTGTCGGTGATGACCCGGGCGAAGGCGACCTGCTGGCCGTCGAGATAGGCTCCGAAGCACAGGGAGTGGTTGATGGCCCGCTGCAGGGTAGCGAGGGGAATGCCGAGGCACCAGTAGGCCTCTTCACTGAGGAAACGGTGAATGAGCGGGACGTCGAGGCGCCCCTTGTCGTCGCTTATCTCAAGCGCACGTTCTGTGGTCTGCATCCTGGCTCCTTGCCGTGATGAAAAAAGAAAGGCCCCTAAGGGGGCCTTCCAGTGTACTCAAATCACGACCTCAGGCCAGCCTGAAGGTTTGACGATGGGCGCCAGCATCAGGCCAGCATCAGGCCAGCATCAGGCCAGCATCAGGCCAGCTTGAAGGCCTGGATATGGCTGTCCAGCGTCTGGCTGTGGTGTTCCACCAGTTCGGAGGCATCTTTCAGCTCCCGCAGCACCACGACGGAGCCTTCCACCACCTGTTTGACCTGCTCCAGGTTGGCATTCATCTCCTCGGCGACCGAGCTCTGCTGCTCGGAGGCGGCGGCGATCTGGCGGTTCATGTCGGCCACTCCTTGCACCCGCTGCACTATGGTGTCGAGCTGGGTACCAGCCTGGGTCACCTGCTCCACCCCCTTGTCCGCCTGCTGCACGCTCTCGGCCATCAGGCCGACGGCCTGGCGGGCGTTGCCCTGAAGCTGCTCGATCATCTTCTGGATCTCGACGGTGGCCGCCTGGGCACGGTTCGCGAGTTCGCGCACCTCGGAGGCGACCACGGCAAAACCGCGACCCGCTTCACCGGCGCGGGCGGCCTCGATGGCGGCGTTCAGGGCCAGCAGGTTGGTCTGCTCGGAGATGCTGCGGATGGTGTCCACCACGGAGCCGATGCGATCGACCCCGTGCTCCACTTCGTTGACCACGGTGGAGGAGCGCTGGATGTTGCCGGAGAGAGTGTCGATGGTGTTGACGGTAGCCGCCACGCAGCGGCTGCCCTCCTCGGCCAGCTGGCTGGTTTCGGCGGTGGCGTGGGACGCCTGCTCCGCGTGGTTGGCCACCTCTCGAATGGCACCGACCATCTGGCTCATGGCGCTGGCAAGCTGCTCAATCTGGGTGAACTCCTCGTTGATGGCCTCGTTCGCCTCATCCATGCAGAGAGTCACCTGGGAGGCGATCTCGTTGAGCTCCTTGCAGGCGGCACGCTGGGTCCCGAACACCTCCTTGAGGTTCTCCTGGGAGTGGGCCACCGCCTTGGCGATGTCGCCGAACTCGTCCCGGGACTTGAGCAGCACGCTGTGGCTGAGATCCTTGTTGGCGAAACGCTCCAGCAGCCCCACCAGGTAGTGGACCTGCTTGACCATGAGGCGGGAGCCGGTGAGCAGCAGCACCACGAAGACGACCCCCATGAGCGCCGTCTCCACCAGCCCGGTCCAGAGCAGGCGATCGGCGATGGTGTTGGCCATGGCGGCATCAATGCCCTCGCTGAGCAGGGTCGCTTCCAGGTTGCTGGCATCGAACCAGAGTTTGGCCAGCAGCAGCAGGGTGCTGAACACCATGAGCAGCACCACCTTGGGCACCAGTCGGATGTTGCTCATGCGCCTCTCCAGCGGGTTCAACTGCATAATTTTTCTCCTTTCAACGTCCATTATTCCTTTGCCGTCATAGCTATCGGCATTATCTTCCTTTTTATTAATTTGCACCGTGCTTAAAGTTGGAAAATGTATGCGACATCACTTAACTCATTTGCGTACCATGGATCTGCTGATGGGGTTTCTCTCCGTGATTTCGGTTTGCCTGGTGGCTGCTCGCTGGCTGGGGCACGGTGAACTGAGCCCCCAGACTTTGCAGCTCTTTTATGATGTCGACAGCCTGATCTGCTACTTCTTCCTCGCTCACTTCGCCTATGGCTGGGCGCGCGCCTCCGACAGGATGGCCTTCTTCAAGAGCAACTGGTTCTATCTGCCCGGCAGCCTGCCCATGGTGGAACAACTACGTTGGGCGCGGCTCATCCAGCTGTGGCGGGTCTACCAGTTGCTCCGGGACAGACCGGATCTGCTGGCCATGTTCCGTCGTGAACGCAACGAAA
This sequence comes from Aeromonas sp. s1(2024), assembly GCF_040908005.1. Lineage (NCBI taxonomy): Bacteria > Pseudomonadati > Pseudomonadota > Gammaproteobacteria > Aeromonadales > Aeromonadaceae > Aeromonas > Aeromonas sp. s1(2024). The sequence goes on from NZ_JBFOCW010000019.1 coordinate 63,246, forward strand.
CCACCCTCTCCGGCATTCTCTTCCTCTTCTTCCTGTTGCTGGGGGTCGGCTCCGGCGTCATGTACTGGCTGGAAACGGGGCAACCCGGCAGCCAGATCCAGACTCCTTACGATGCCTTCTGGTGGACGCTGGTGACCCTCTCTACCGTGGGGTACGGGGATCTGGTGCCCAAGACGGAGGAGGGGCGCTTCGTCGCCAGCCTGCTGATCCTCTTTGGAGTGGGGTTGTTTGGCGCCCTCAGCGGCTTCATGGCCAGCCTGTTCGTCCATCCCGGCAAGACCAACGACGACACCGCGGTGTGGCGACGCCAGCAGAGCGAGCAGCAGGCGCAACTGCTCAAAGAGCTCAAGGCCCTGCGCGCTGAGGTACAGGCGCTGAAACAGAAGTAGGTACGACGTCTGGAATGGTCGCGTGGCAAACCGGCGGCGCTGCGAGACAGCTCTCACTCGGGGAGATGGCGCTTTTCTTTGCTTGTCCTTTGACCCGCAGGCGGCTTAACATTCGGCCTGCAACCTAATCCAACGAAGAGAATCGATCGACCATGCGCGCCCTTCTCGGGATCCTGATCTGCTTGTGTGCCCAACAGGCACTGGCCGATACCCGCTATGTTTCAGACAACATCTTTACCTATATCCACAACGGTCCGGGTACCCAGTACCGGATCCTCGGCAGCGTCAAGGCCGGTGAGCCGCTGGAGGTCAAGGCGGTGAACCAGGAGGCCGGATTCACCCAGGTGGTGGACGGTCGTGGCCGCGAGGGCTGGATCAAGAACAGCGAGCTGCAGGGGGAGATCAGCCTGCGTGAACGCCTTCCCCAGGTTCAGAAAGAGCTGGACGAAGCCAAGGCCCGTCTGCTGAACCTCAATGGCGACAACGAGAAACGCTTCGCCGAGAAGGATGGCAAGATCGCCGAGCAGAGCAAGGAGATCGCCAGCCTCAAAGCCCGTCTGGACAGCCAGAGCGCCGAGATGAGCAGCCTCAAGGAACAGAACGACGCCCTGACCCAGAGCTATGACAACCGTGAGCACGACATGCAGATGGACTGGTTCATCCGCGGTGGTGCCATGGTGGGGGGCGGCATCCTGCTCGGGATCCTCCTGCCCATGCTCCCGCGCCGTCGCAAGAGCAGCGAGCGCTGGATGAACTGATCGCCCGGGCGGTCAACAGGATGAAAGGTCGCCAGAGGCGGCCTTTTTTCATGGTGTGTCTGGCGAGAAGAGGGCCATGTCGGGGGTCGCCATCGGCCCTTCCCGCTCGTAAGATGAGGCGAACGATCCTGTGCCGCGCGCATTCTCAACAAGAGCCTTCATCATATGTCATCAACTGAACAGGCCTTCTGGTTCGTGCTGGGGGGCGATCACCTCGTCCTGCTGGATGAACAGGGGCGCATTCCACAAGGGCCCCGTGCCGTTTTGCCCACCCATCTGCACACCGCCCCCTTCGAGCGCTTCGACGAGTGGGACGGCCTGCCTTGCCATCTGCTGGATCTGGGGGGCGAGGCGGAGACCGGGGCCATGGCCCCGCTGCGCCAGCTCATGGTGGCGGGGGACGAAGAGGGCTTTCGCCTCGCAGGGCGGGCCTGGCAGCTCGCCACTTTTCGCCGTACCCATCGTTTCTGCGGTGAGTGCGGCGCCCCCATGACCCCGAGGGAAGGGGAGTGGGCCCAGGGGTGTCATCACGGCCATGTCGTCTATCCGCGCATCTCCCCCTGCATCATCGTCGCGGTGCGCAAGGGGCCGGCCATCTTGCTGGCAGCCCACCGCCGTCACTATCAGGCGGATGATCCCATGTATACCGTGCTGGCCGGCTTCGTGGAGGCGGGGGAGAATCTGGAGCAGTGCGTGGCGCGGGAGGTGTTCGAGGAGAGCGGCATCCGGGTGACCAATGTGCGTTACGTGGCGAGCCAGCCCTGGCCCTTCCCCCACAGCCTGATGATGGGCTTCACCGCCGACTACGAGAGCGGCGAGATCCGGGTGCAGGATGACGAACTGGTGGCGGCAGGCTTCTTTGAGGCTGACCGGCTGCCGCGCTTGCCCCCTCATGGCACCATAGCGCGCCGGCTCATCGAACAGTGCCTCGCCGAGGCGCGTTGAGGGAAAACAGGGGCGCTTGTATGCGCCCCCTCACATCTTTGCACTCCTGCGGCGATGTGCGGCGTCAGGGGCGCCCTCAGCCTTGCACAAAGTGGTATCATGTCCGCCATTTTATGCGTGACATGACTCAGGAACTGGGATGAAAGAGCTGAAAAACGATCGATACCTGCGTGCCCTGCTGCGCCAGGAAGTGGACATGACCCCGGTATGGATGATGCGTCAGGCTGGCCGTTATCTGCCGGAATACAAGGCGACCCGCGCCGTTGCGGGGGATTTCATGTCCCTGTGTCGCAACGCCGAGCTGGCCTGTGAAGTCACCTTGCAGCCCCTGCGCCGCTATCCACTCGATGCCGCCATTCTCTTCTCCGACATCCTGACCGTGCCCGATGCCATGGGGCTGGGCCTCTACTTCGAACAGGGGGAAGGCCCGCGCTTCGAGCGCCCGATCACCTCCATGGCCGACGTGCAGGCCCTGCCCATCCCGGATCCGGAAGACGAGCTCGGCTACGTGATGAATGCGGTGCGCACCATCCGCCGCGAGCTCAAGGGCGACGTGCCGCTTATCGGCTTCTCCGGCAGCCCCTGGACCCTGGCCACCTACATGGTGGAGGGGGGCAGCTCCAAGGCCTTCACCAAGATCAAGAAGATGATGTATGCAGAGCCGCAGACCCTGCATCTGCTGCTCGACAAGCTGGCGGACAGCGTGATTAGCTATCTCAACGCCCAGATCAGGGCGGGTGCCCAGGCGGTCATGGTATTCGACACCTGGGGCGGCGTGCTCACCCCGCGCGATTACCGCGACTTCTCCCTGCAGTACATGCACAAGATCGTCGATGGCCTGATCCGTGAACATGAGGGCCGCCGTGTGCCGGTCACCCTGTTCACCAAGAACGGCGGCCAGTGGCTGGAGCAGATCGCCGCCACCGGCTGTGATGCCCTGGGGCTGGACTGGACCACCGACATCGCGGACGCCAAACGCCGGGTCGGCGACAAGGTGGCGCTGCAAGGCAACATGGACCCCTCCATGCTCTACGCCACCCCGGAGCGGATCCGCGAAGAGGTCGCCACCATTCTGGCCGGTTTCGGTCATGGCAACGGTCATGTCTTCAACCTGGGGCACGGCATCCATCAGGATGTGGACCCGGAACATGCCGGCGTGTTCGTCAACGCGGTGCATGAGCTCTCCGCCCGGTACCACGGTCGCTGAGCGCGGCAAACAGCGTGATGAACGGGGCCTGCGGGCCCCGTTTTGCTGTCCGTGACACAGGGGGCTGCATCCTGGTTGCGGCTCGGGTTACACTGCACCCCCATGTTGGCAGTCGTGGCCGGGATGGGGTCGTTGAGGGGCAGGAGGCTGGATGGAGAAGCAGGCGTGGGATTGGGGGATCGACCTTGGCGGGACCAAGTGCGAGTGCGTGGTGCTCGATGGCGACGAGGTGTTGCTGCGCCACCGCATTCCCACTGAACGGCACGGCGGCTACCAGCACATGCTGGGCCAGATCGCCAAACTGGTGGACGAGTGTGCCGCCAAACTCGGTCAGCGTCCTGCACTCATCGGCATGGGGACGCCGGGGGCCCGGGACCCCCAGACCGGGCTGCTGAAAAACAGCAACACCACCGAGTTCAACGGCAAGCCGCTCAAGGAAGATCTGGAGCGCAGGCTGGGCGTCCCCGTGCTCATCGCCAACGACGCCAACTGTTTCGCCCTGGCGGAAACCCATCTGGGGGCGGTGCGCCAGCAGCATCCCGATGCAAAAGTGGTGTTTGGCATCATCATGGGCACCGGGGTCGGGGCCGGCATCGTCATCAACGGCCAGATCCTCAACGGTCACCACGGCATCGCCGGGGAGTGGGGGCACAACGTCCTGTTGCCGGAGGGGCCAGAGTGCTACTGCGGCAAGCGCGGCTGCGTCGAAACCCTCATCAGCGGCCCGGCGCTGGAGGCCTGGTACGAGGCCAGGACCAAACGCCGTCTCTCGCTCGCCCAGATTGCTGCGGCCAGTGCCCATGATCACGTCGCCAGGCTCACCATGGACAGGTTGCACCTGCTGTTCGGCCAGGCCCTCGCCAACGTGATCAATATTCTCGATCCGGACGTCATCGTCATCGGTGGCGGCGTGGGCAATGTGCAGAGCCTCTATCGCGCCGGGCGCGAAACGGTATTGCCCTTCCTGTTCAACCCCCGTTTCGCCACCCCCATGATAGCGCCGGCCCTGGGGGACAGCGCCGGGGTATTCGGTGCCGCACTGCTGGCCCGCGGCGTCTTTCGCGAGGCACTGCTCTCGTGAGTCGCCCCTTCCTCCCATCCCTTTGTCGCAGCTAAGGACACAACGTTTCCATGATCAAGATTGCCATCAACGGCTATGGCCGCATCGGCCGCAACGTGCTGCGGGCCCTCTACGAGAGCGGCCGCGACAAGACTATCAAGATAGTGGCCATCAACGAGCTGGCGGCCCCCGAGGCCATGGTGCACCTGACCCGCTTCGACACCAGCCACGGTCGCTTCCGCTATCCGGTGCAACTGGCGGGCAACAGCATGCAGGTGGGGGAGGATCTCATCGCCCTGTTTGCCGAGCGGGATCCGTCGAACTTGCCGTGGCGGGCGCTGGGGGTGGACGTGGTGCTGGACTGCACCGGGGTGTTCGGCTCCCGGGCCGATGCCGAGCTGCATCTGGGGGCGGGAGCGGGCAAGGTGCTCTTCTCCCATCCGGCGGACGCGGACGTGGACGCCACCATCGTCTACGGGGTCAACCACCAGGTGCTGACCGGGCGGGAGCGGATCGTCTCCAACGCCTCCTGCACCACCAACTGCGTGGTCCCCGTCATCGAAACATTGCATCGAGAATTCGAGATAAATTGTGGTACTATTACGACAATTCATTCGGCCATGCACGATCAGCAAGTCATCGATGCCTATCACGGCGACTTGCGCAGAACCCGGGCAGCCAGCCAGTCCATCATCCCGGTGGACACCAAGCTGGCAAAGGGGTTGGAACGTATCCTTCCCCACTTTGCCGGCAAGTTCGAGGCGATCGCGGTACGGGTACCGACCATCAATGTAACCGCCATGGATCTGAGCATTACTGTTCGTAAAAAAGTGACAGTTAGTGACGTAAATCAAGCCCTGCAACGGGCATCCAGAGGTACATTACACGGTATTCTGGACTACACGGAAGAGCCACTGGTCTCCGTAGACTTTAATCATGATGCACACTCCTGCATCATTGATGGTACCCAGACCCGGGTCAGCGATGCCAACCTCGTCAAGATGTTGATGTGGTGCGATAACGAATGGGGCTTCGCCAACCGCATGCTGGATACCACCCGGGCCATGATGGCCGCAGGCTGAAAGTCTGCACCGGGCGCAAGGTTACTGTTTTTTTAACATTACCTGAAAATATATAGAGGACTGAATATGTCTGTTATCAAGATGACCGACCTGGATCTGGCGGGCAAACGCGTTCTGATCCGTGCTGACCTGAACGTGCCGGTAAAAGACGGCAAGGTCACTTCCGATGCACGTATCGTTGCGACTCTGCCGACCATCAAGCTGGCTCTGGAAAAGGGCGCCAAGCTGATGATCACCTCCCACCTGGGTCGTCCGACCGAGGGTGAATACAACGAAGAATTCTCCCTGGCTCCGGTTGTCAACTATCTGAAAGACGCACTGTCCTGCCCGGTTCGTCTGGCCAAAGACTACCTGGATGGCGTAGACGTCGCCGCCGGTGAGCTGGTTGTGCTGGAAAACTGCCGCTTCAACAAAGGCGAGAAGAAGAACACCGAAGAGCTGGCCAAAAAATACGCCTCCCTGTGTGACGTCTTTGTAATGGATGCGTTCGGTACTGCTCACCGCGCCGAAGGTTCTACCTACGGTGTGGCCCAGTTCGCGCCGGTTGCCTGTGCAGGCCCCCTGCTGGCCGGTGAACTGGAAGCCCTGGGCAAAGCCATGCTGAAGCCCGAGCGCCCCATGGTTGCCATCGTGGGCGGCTCCAAGGTCTCCACCAAGCTGACCGTACTCGAATCCCTCTCCAAGATCGCTGACCAGCTGGTGGTCGGTGGTGGCATCGCCAACACCTTCATCGCTGCTGCCGGTCACAACGTCGGCAAGTCCCTGTGCGAGCACGATCTGATCGACACCGCCAAGAAACTGGCTGCCGAAACCAACATTCCGGTGACCACCGACGTGGTTGTGGGTGCCGAGTTCTCCGAATCCACCACGGCCACCATCAAGTCCGTGTCCGACGTGACTGACGGCGACATGATCTTCGACATCGGTCCGGATTCCGCCAAGGCCCTGGCCGACATCATCATGAACGCCAAGACCATCCTGTGGAACGGCCCGGTCGGCGTGTTCGAGTTCGACCAGTTCGCTGAAGGCACCAAGGTGATCGCCGAAGCCATCGCCGCTTCCCCGGCCTTCTCCATCGCTGGCGGTGGTGACACCCTGGCTGCCATCGACAAGTTCGGCATCGCCGACAAGGTCTCCTACATCTCCACCGGCGGCGGCGCCTTCCTGGAGTTCGTAGAAGGCAAGGTACTGCCGGCTGTCGCGATTCTCGAAGAGCGCGCCAAAGCCTAATTGACCCGGGACGGGGGGCAAAAGCCTCCCGTTTCGTTTATCATGTGGCCGCTGTGCCGGTTCATGATGAACCCCCCACTTTTTATTAACGGCATACGAGACAGGACGATTAAACATGTCTAAGAAAATTTTCGACTTCGTAAAACCCGGCGTGATCACTGGTGATGACGTTCAGAAAGTGTTCGCCATCGCCAAGGAAAACGGCTTCGCTCTGCCGGCCGTCAACTGCGTCGGTACCGACTCCGTGAACGCCGTGCTGGAAGCTGCCGCCAAGGTCAAAGCCCCGGTTATCGTACAGTTCTCCAACGGTGGTGCCGTGTTCACCGCCGGCAAGGGTCTGAAGCTGGAAGGCCAGCAAGCTGCCATCCTGGGTGCCATCTCCGGTGCCAAGCACGTGCACGCCGTTGCCGAAGCCTACGGTGTTCCCGTGATCCTGCACACCGACCACGCTGCCAAGAAGCTGCTGCCGTGGATCGACGGCCTGCTGGACGCCGGTGAGAAGCACTTTGCCGAAACCGGCAAGCCGCTGTTCTCCTCCCACATGCTGGATCTGTCCGAAGAGTCTCTGGAAGAGAACATCGACATCTGCTGCGAGTACCTGACCCGCATGGCCAAGATGAACATGACTCTGGAGCTGGAACTGGGCTGCACCGGCGGTGAAGAAGACGGCGTGGACAACAGCCACCTGGACCAATCCTCCCTGTACACCCAGCCGGAAGACGTGGCCTACGCCTACGAGCGTCTGTCCAAGATCAGCCCGCGCTTCACCATCGCTGCCTCCTTCGGCAACGTGCACGGTGTATACAAGCCGGGTAACGTCAAGCTGACTCCGAAGATCCTGGACAACTCCCAGAAGTACGTCTCCGAGAAGTTCGGTCTGCCTGCCAAGTCCCTGGACTTCGTGTTCCACGGTGGCTCCGGCTCTACCCTGGAAGAGATCCGCGAATCCATCTCCTACGGCGTGGTGAAGATGAACATCGACACCGACACCCAGTGGGCGACCTGGGAAGGCGTGCTGAACTTCTACAAGTCCAACGAAGCCTACCTGCAAGGCCAGCTGGGCAACCCGGAAGGTGCCGACAAGCCGAACAAGAAGTTCTACGATCCGCGCGTATGGCTGCGTGCCGGTCAGACTTCCATGATCGCGCGTCTGGAGAAGGCCTTCTCCGACCTGAATGCCATCGACGTACTGTAATTCGCAGCACCTTGATTGCATGAAAAGGCGCCCTTCGGGGCGCCTTTTGCATTTCTGTGATCCTGACGGGCTGGATTGGGGATGGGGGGCTGGGTATTATCGATGACACCCGTTTAATTTAGTAAACGAATGCAACCAGGCAGGATGCTGAGCATGCAGACAGGAAGACAGGGACATCAGGAACACACGGCCTCCTATTACGCGGCCACTCGCAACGACCATCGGCAGTGGCCCGAGCTCAGTGGTGAGCTGGATGCGGACGTCTGCGTCATTGGTGGCGGTTTCACCGGCCTCAACACCGCCATCAATCTGGCCGATGCCGGTTACAAGGTGGTGCTGCTGGAGGCCAACCGCATCGGCTGGGGAGCGTCGGGGCGCAACGGCGGCCAGCTGATCCGCGGCATCGGCCACGATACCAGCCAGTTTGCCCGCTGGATTGGCGAGGCGGGCGTGCGGGAGCTGGATCTCATGGGGATCGAAGCGGTACAGCTGGTGCGCGAGCGGGTCGAGCGCTTCAATATCGAGTGCGATCTCACCTGGGGCTATTGCGATCTCGCCACCAAGGCGCGCCACCTGAAGGGGTTCGAGGAGGATGCCGAGCACCTGGCGAGCCTGGGTTACCGGCCCGCACTGAAAATGGTGGCACGGGAGGAGATGCACACCGTGGTCGGGTCGGATCGCTATATCGGCGGGATGATCGACATGGGCTCCGGTCACCTGCATCCTCTCAACCTTGCCCTCGGCGAAGCGCGTGCGGCAGCCAGTCTCGGGGTCTCCCTGTTCGAACACTCAAGGGTGACCCACATCGATTACGGCGAGCGGGTCGAGGTGACCACGGCCCACGGCCGGGTCAGCGCGGACTACCTGGTGATCGGCTGCAACGCTTACCTGGGCGACCTCCAGCCCGATCTCGGGGGCAAGGTGCTGCCAGCGGGCTCCTACATTCTCGCCACCCAGGTGCTGGAAAAGCGCCTGCGCCAGCGCTTGCTGCCACAGAACATGGCGGTGTGCGATCAGAACGTGGCGCTCGACTACTATCGGCTGTCGGCGGACGGTCGCCTGCTGTTTGGCGGGGCCTGCAACTACTCGGGCCGTGACCCCCGCGACATCAAGGCCTTCATGCTGCCCAAGCTGCTGCGGGTCTTCCCCGAGCTCGCGGGTACCGCCATCGAGTTCCAGTGGGGGGGCATGATAGGCATAGGCGCCAACCGGCTGCCCCAGATAGGCCGCCTCGAGCAGCATCCCAACGTCTTCTATGCCCAGGCCTATTCGGGCCATGGCCTCAATGCCACCCACATGGCGGGCAAGCTGGTGGCGGAGGCGATCAAGGGGGAGAGCCGGGGCTTCGATCTCTTCAGCCGCGTCCCTCACATGACCTTCCCGGGTGGCCCGGCGTTGCGCTCTCCGTTGCTGGCGCTCGGGATGCTCTGGTATCGGCTGAAGGATCTGCTCTAGGGGGAGGGGGGCTCGGGATTATCCCTGCTGCGTCGCGTCTGGCTCGGCCAGGCGCCAGCCCTGCTCCGTCTTCATCATCCAGACCTGGGTCTCCTGCGCCAGGGCCTGGCCTGCCTCGAAGTCGCCATATTTGCGCTCGAGCTCCATCAGCCCCATCTCCTGCTGGAAGGGGCCGACCCTGTCATAGACGAGATCCTCGTCGTGCAGCACCTGCAACTGATCCAGTCCCTGCTTGAAGTGGAGCTGGTAGCTCACCTTGACCAGATAGACCCCCTCCATCCGCTCCTCCTTGCCGAGCACGGCGAAGTCGCGGATGTCGAACAGGTCAGCATCTGTGCCCGCCTGCAACCTGGCGGTGACCTGGCTCTGGATGGTCTCTTCACCGGGACCTGCGTTGCAGCCATAAAGCCAGAGGGCCAGCAGGGGGATGAACCACTTTTTCATCAAAACTCCGGACGAACGAGACGGGAAAGGGCAAATTCTGCCACGGCGTCGGTCATATACAAGGGATTGCCGGAAAAATGGCGGTCAAACCGGGGGCCCACACGGTTGCACGGGCCACCCGGTATCAGCGCAGCTTGTCCAGCTGGCCGAGAAATTCGACAGGCCCCATGAAGCCGGTCACCCGCTGGCCGTTCACCTCGTTGCCATCGCGATCGAAGAAGAGGAGGGTCGGCAATCCCAGCACGTTGAGGCCGTTGAGCAGATCCACGTCGGCGTCGTCGTTGGCGGTGACGTCCGCCTGCAGCAGCACCATCTCGCTGAAGCGCGCCTGCACATCGGGGTCGCTGAAGGTCTTGTGCTCGAACTCCTTGCAGGCCACGCACCAGTCGGCGTAGAGATCCAGCAGCACCGGCTTGCCGCGGGCGGCGGCGAGCTGCACCTTGAGATCGTCCAGGGTCTTGATGCGAATGAAGCGGGGGGCCTGGGTCTGGGCGGCGGCATTGGCCCCCTCGGGTGGCAGCAGCAGATCCTTGCCCACCACCACAAGGCCCATCATCGCCAGCAGCAGGACGAAGCCGCCGAGGCTCTTGCCCACCGAATGGGCGCGATGCTGGTTGTGGTGATAGAGATAACCGCACAGCACCAGCCCCCAGCCGAGCCAGAGCAGGGTGGCGACGAGGTCGCTCAGGAGCCTTGAGAGCAGCAGGATGGGCACCGCCAGCAGCGCAAAACCGAAGAGTTGCTTTATCACATCCATCCAGGCGCCGGCCCTGGGCAGCAGCTTGCCGCCAGAGGTGCCGAGCAAGAGCAGCGGCAGCCCCATGCCCAGGGAGAGGGCATAGAGGGCCGCACCGCCGAGCCAGAGGTCGCCACTCTGGGCCACGTAGATGAGGGCCCCGGAGAGCGGCGCCGTGGTGCAGGGGGAGCAGACCAGTCCCGAGATCATGCCCATGATGGCGACGCCGGCCACGGATCCGCCCTGCTGGCGGTTGGAGAAGCCCGAGAGACGGGTTTGCAGGCTGCTCGGCAGTTGCAGGGTGTAGAGCCCGAACATGGAGAGGGCGAGCAGCACGAACATCACCGAGAGGCCGATGAGCACATAGGGGTGCTGCAGGGCCGCCTGGAATTGCAGGCCCGCCGAGGCGACGACGAGCCCGAGCAGGGTATAGGTGACCGCCATCCCCTGCACATAGACAAAGGAGAGCAGGAAGGCGCGACGGGTGGAGAGGCGATGCCCGGCCCCGGCGATGATCCCGGTCAGGATGGGATACATGGGGAAGACGCAGGGGGTGAAGGCGAGGCCGAGACCCAGGGCGAAGAAGGCGGCGACGCTGATCCAGAACCCCTGGCTGCCGAGGGCGGCCGCCAGCCTGTCCTGCTGGCTGCCCGGCCCGTCGGTGCCCTGAAGGCTGGCCGCCGCTTCCGCCCGGGCGGGGGCGGCGAGGGGCTCGACGGCGATCCGCTTGTCGGTGGGTGGGTAGCAGAGTCCCTCGGTGCAGCCCTGGTAACTCAGGGTGAGGCTGGCCGCGTCCCCGACCCGGGTCAGCGCCACGGGGATCTGCACCTCCTGGTAATAGACCCGGCTCTTGCCGAAGAAGTCATCCTCGTGCTCGGTGCCGGGGGGTAGGACGGGCTCGTCGAAGGCGAGGTTCTCTCCCTTCACACGGATGCTGTGGCGATAGAGGTAGTAGCCGTCGGCGATGCGTATCCGGAGCAGCAGCCGATCACCCTGTTGTTCGCTCTCGAGGGCGAAGGCCTGATCCACCTTGAGGAATCGGGGCTGGGTCTCGATGCCGAGGCTGCCGAGCAGATCCTGGCTGCTGGCCCGGGCGGGGGCCGTCGTCAGGACGCAGAGCAGGCCCAGCAGCATCAGCAGGAAAGGGAGGGGGCGAGAGGCGGTCATGAGGTCTCCTGTGTCAACCAGTCGAGATAGGCAGGGTGGCCCTGGCTTGCCGGGAGCGCCAGGATCTCCGGTACCTCGTAGGGATGGTGGGCGAGAATGCACTGGCGCAGGGGTTCGAACAGAGCGGCCCGACTCTTGATGACGAGCTGGATCTCCCGGGTTCGCTCCGTCTTGCCCTGCCAGCGATAGACGGAGGTGACCCCGGGCAGCTGGTTGATGCAGGCGGCGAGGCGCTGGTCGAGCAGCTGCTCGCAGAGGCGGTCTGCACTGGTCTCGTCGGGGCAGGTGCAGAGCACCAGAATGGCGTCGGTCATAGGGATGGACGGTCTCGGCAATGGGGCGCACGGGCCCCCTGGATCAGCCGTTACTATACCGGGCCGGGGGGCAAATAGCACCCGGCCCCCCGCACCCGGAATAAGTCATGCGCCCGAGATGGACGCTGTGAAAAGGACAGGGCAGAATGAGCGGGCTTGTTCCAATTCTACGTAAGGAAATGTATGACCCAACAGAATGAGCAGCAGAGAAACCGCATGTTGAGCCTGTTGCGTGAAGGGGAGCGCCGCATGCTGGTGCAACTGGCCGGTCTGCTGCGTACCAGTGTCGACGAGATCAATGCGGAGCTGGAAAAAGAGGAGCTGTTGTCGGCGTTGGAGCAACCCATCACGGTGGAGTACCTCAACGGCGTGGTGCAGCATCATCTGTTCGAGCGCCTGCACAAGGGGGACATGGTGGCGGCCCAGCGCATGCTGAACCAGTACCAGAGCGACCTCGAAGCCATGATGCGCCAGGAAACCAGGCAGGACGATACCCCGCCGGAAGAGGTCAAGGCACAGGCCTGACCCCGCGAGGCCCTCTTCAGCACCATCATGCCATCGCATGATGGTGCCTCGCCCTTACCCCTCGAATCGCTTATCCCAGTGCCTTCTGCACCTGTCCCATGGGAATGGGGAACACCTTGTCGTAACTCCAGTTGTAGACGAAGGCATAGACCAGGTAGAAGAGCACGAAGCCCATATCCAGCACCAGCGCCTCCAGCAGGCCGATGTCGAGCCACCAGGACATCACCGGCAGAGCCACGATCAGCAGGCCCCCCTCGAACCCCAGGGTGTGCAGCACCCGCTGCCACAGCGCCTTGTGGGTGTGGCCCTGATAGCGCAGCAGCAGCTTGTCCACCCCGATGTTGTAGACATAGTTCCAGACGGTGGCGACCACCGAGAAGAACAGGGCCAGGGGGCCCATGTGGTTGAGCCCGACGCCGGTCACCCAGCTGGCCAGCGGGGCGGCGATCAGCAGGCCAATCAATTCGAAGCCGATGGCGTGGCGCAGGCGGTCACGGGTCGTACGCATGGTCTGTCTCTCTCTTTGGTCAGGGAATGGCGGCAATGTATCGCCAAAACCGGATAGATTCACGTTGGTATCTATCGCTAAAATAGATAGATGTGACGACACAACAGCACGGCGGAGCAGGCTCATGACCCCTTCACTGGAACACTTCAAGGCATTGCTGGCGACGGCCGAGACCGGGTCGTTCTCGGCGGCTGCGCGCAGGCTGGGCAAGGCCCAGTCGGTGGTGAGTGCTGCCATCGCCAACCTGGAGATCGATCTCGGCCTTGCGTTGTTCGATCGCAGCGGCCGCTATCCCGTGCTGACCGAGGCGGGTGCCCGCATCTGTCAGGAGGCAGGGGTGCTGCTGGCCCAGAGCGAGCGACTGCAGGCCATTGCCGGCGAGCTGGCCAACGGCGTCGAGTCGCGCCTCACCCTGGCTATCGACGATGACTCCCACCTGCCCTGGCTTGGCTCCCTGCTGGAGGAGTTCGCCAACCGTTACCCGGCGGTGGAGCTGGAGCTGTTGTTCCCGCTGATGGAGGACGTGACCGAGCTGCTCAAGAGCGGCCGTGCCCAGCTCGGCATCAGCTATCAGAAGGCGCACCCCGAGCGGGAGCTGGTCTCCCGCTCCCTGGGGACGGTCACCATGCCCCTGGTGGTCTCTCCGGATCACCCCCTGGCCCACAAGACGCCGTTGAAGGAGAGCGACCTGCAAGGGGCTCGCCAGTTGATGGTGACCGGACGGCGGGAGGGGACGGAGCGCCATCGCTTCCGCCTCTCGGCGCAAGTGTGGTGGGTGGAGGGGGATCTCGGGATCTTGGAGCTGGTGAAACTGGGGCTGGGATGGGCGGCGGTGCCCGAGTTTCTGCTGCACCGGCCCCTGGCGCGGGGGGAGCTGGTGGTGCTCAAGCCGGACTTCATCGCCGAGGCGGAACTGGCGCTGGAGTTGCAGTGGTATCGCGCCCGCCCGCTCGGGCAGGCGGGGCGCTGGTTGCAGGAGGCACTGCTGGCGCGGGTGCCTCGCTAGGGGGGATTCAGTCGATCAACGCATAGGGCAGGGGTTGCAGACCGAGGCTGGAGCCCTCTTCCAGCTTGAGGCGGAAGCGGGCGTCGGCCTCGGTGTCCTTGGGCAGCACGGCGGTGAGCCACACCTGACCCTGCTGCTGCCAGGCGTTGAGCACCAGACCGCTGCGGCGCCAGTTGTCACCGAGCTGGATCTCCAGGGTGTCACCGCTGGCTACCTGCGTTGCGGCAGTGCCGCTCAGCACGAAGAGGGCGCGGTTGTTGGCGCCGCGATACTTGGCGCGCGCCACCGTCTCCTGCCCCATGTAGCAGCCCTTGTTGAAGCTGATGCCATCAAGGGCTTGCAGGTTCAGCATCTGGGGGATGTATTCCCCCTGGTGGACCGCTTCCAGATGGGGGAGACCGGCTTTGATTTCCAGCCCCCACCAGAGTCCTTCGTCGCCCACCGGCAGGTTCAGGGCCTGCGGGGATGTGGTCGCCAGCAGCCAGCGGTCCGCCTCCACCCTGACTACCATGCCGCCCTCCACCAGACCGGTGCCGGTCAGCGCGAAGTGCTGTGCCATCCAGTCGTCCGTCCCCTGACCGGCCAGTCCGGTCAGGCTGCCCTGAAACTCGCCGATCTCGACCTTGGCAAAGATCGCAAACTTCTTGAGCTCCGGCAGCTGGCGGGCCAGCACTGACGGCTTGGTCAACATCAGCAGGCTGTCTTCCAGGCAGAGCAGGCGAAAATCGCTCCACAGCTTGCCCTTGGGATCGCAGTGGCCGCCGAGGGTGCTCTGACCCGGTTGCAGGGCGTTGACGTCGCAGGTGACCTGACCTTGCAGATACTTGGCGCGATCCGGGCCGCCGAGGCGGGTGATGGCCAGGTTGGTCAGGGAAAACAGGGTCGGCTCGGCAGGAAGAAGAGGGGTCGGCAGGCTCACGATGGGATTCCAGAGACAGAAAGTATGTGACCTGCATGGTAAAGACGTAAGGAATGTTTGTCAGCCGGAAAATCCTGCTGCTACCATTCCCCGGTCTTTGTAAGGAGAGTTCCATGTTGAACCCAAGTGAGAAGTCCCGCCTGAAGTGGGCCTGCCGTCGCGGCATGCTCGAGCTGGATGTGATCTTTATGCCCTTCTTTGAGCACGAGTTCGATGGCCTCGGCGAGGCCGAACAGCGCACCTTCATCCGCCTGCTGGAGTGCGAGGATCCCGAGCTGTTCCGCTGGTGCATGGGTCACGGCGTGCCCGAGGATCCCGATTTTGCCGCCATGATCCCCCTGATCCTCGAGCGCAATCAGGCCCGCCACGACAGCCTGCGCTGAGCCCGACTCGCGACCGCCACCCCTCATGGCCAGCCTCGCGTCTCCCCAGCGGGCAGTGATGCCCGTGATCGCCTCCCGCCAGCAGCGTCTGCTGCTGTGCATCCTGTTTCTGTTGCTGCTCTTGCCCGTCGCCAGCCTGATCCAGGGCTGGCAATGGGGGCTGTTCCTCCCTGTCTGGGGGCTGAGTCTGTGGCGCGCGTTGCGCCGCCATCCGGCGGCGAGCGGCGTGCTCGTCTGGGATGGGGAGTGGCTCGAGTGGCAAGGGGCGCGCCATCGGCTGGATCCCCGCAGCCGCATCCTGCCCGGGGTGCTCTGGTTGCGGCTGAAGACGGTGGAGGGCTCCGAGGGGCAGCTCTGGCTCTTCTCCGATGCCCTGGCCCCTGCACACTACCGCGCCCTGGCCCGCGCCATCCACCTCGCTGTCCGCTAGGGGCGTCTCTCTACCTGCTACATCTGCCGCTCATAGCAGATGACCCCGCCTGGGCGGGGTCATCTGGGGGAGGGCATACGCCCGAATCGAACGCAACGGCCTTATTCCAGATCCGGCGTCATTCCCGATCCGGGGTCAGCACGGTTGGCTTGGAGTCCGGCTGCATGTCCGGATAATCCAGGTTGTAGTGCAAACCGCGAGACTCCTTGCGCTCCAGGGCGCAGTTGACGATGAGCTCGGCCACCTGCAACAGGTTGCGCAGCTCCAGCAGGTTGTTGGAGACCCGGAAGTTGGCGTAGTACTCCTGCACCTCCTGCTTGAGCAGATCGATGCGACGCTTGGCCCGGGCCAGGCGCTTGTTGGTGCGCACTATGCCCACGTAGTCCCACATCATCAGCCGCAGCTCGTGCCAGTTGTGCTGGATCACCACCTGCTCGTCCGAGTCATCCACCTGGCTCTCGTCCCAGGCCGGCAGGCTGGGGGGCGCCACGCTGGTGGGCAGCTTGGCCAGGATGTCGGCTCCCGCCTGGTGGGCATAGACCACGCATTCGAGCAGGGAGTTGGAGGCCATGCGATTGGCGCCGTGCAACCCGGTATAGGTCACCTCGCCGATGGCATAGAGGCCGGGGATGTCGGTCTGGCCGTTGTTGTCGATCATCACGCCGCCACAGGTGTAGTGGGCCGCCGGGACGATGGGCATCGCCTCCCTGGTGATGTCGATACCGACCGCGAGGCAGCGCTCATAAATGGTCGGGAAGTGCTTGATGATGAAATCCGCCGGCTTGTGGCTGATGTCCAGATACATGCAATCCGCCCCGAGGCGCTTCATCTCGTGGTCGATGGCGCGGGCGACGATGTCCCGCGGGGCCAGCTCGGCCCGCTCGTCAAACTCCGGCATGAAGCGGCTGCCGTCGGGACGGCGCAGGTAGGCCCCTTCGCCACGCAGCGCTTCGGTCAGCAGGAAGTTGGGGTCGTCAGGGTGGAACAGGCTGGTGGGGTGGAACTGGTTGAACTCCAGGTTCGCCACCCGGCAGCCGGCGCGCCATGCCATGGCGATGCCGTCGCCAGAGCTGACGTCCGGGTTGGAGGTGTACTGGTACACCTTGGAGGCCCCGCCGGTGGCCAGCGCCACGAAGCGGGCGCGGATCACCTCGACCTGCTCGGCGTTGCGATTCCAGACATAGGCTCCCAATACCTTGTTGCCCGGCAGACCCAGCTTGCGGGTGGTGATGAGATCGACCGCGTTGAAGCGCTCCATCAGCTGGATGTTGGGGTGGGCGCGCACCTGGTCGATCAGGGTGAGCTGCACCGCCTTGCCGGTGGCGTCGGCCGCGTGGAAGATGCGGCGATGGCTGTGACCCCCTTCCCGGGTCAGGTGATAGTGGGATTCCCCCTCGGCATCCTCTTCCTGATCGAAGGGGACCCCTTGCTGAATGAGCCACTGGATGGAGTCGCGGGCGTTGCGGGCGGTGAACTCCACCACCGCCGGGTCGCACAACCCGGCGCCGGCGTTGAGCGTGTCGCTCACGTGGGATTCGATGCTGTCGGTCTCGTCGAACACGGCAGCGATGCCTCCTTGCGCATAGAGAGTGGCCCCCTCACTGATGGGCCCCTTGCTCAGAACCAGGACTTTGGCCTGGTCTGCCAATCGCAACGCGAGGGACAGACCGGCGGCACCGCTGCCAATGATGAGTACGTCGCAAAGGTATTCAACACTTGCTTTCATAAGTATCATTGGCCTGGATTAAGAACTGGCCCCATGGTAGCCCAAGGGGGGTTGTGATGCAGCCCGCATCACATTTTTTTCAATGCAAGCGAACTTTCCCTGATTCCTCCTGTCTGAACTTGTGCGCTTAGAAGGGGCCGGAAAAGAAAAACGATAACCTGATGGGGGTTTTACGGCTCTGATGAGCGACCAGAATCTACTGGACGAACAGCTGGTTGAACGGGTCCAGCGTGGCGATAAAAATGCATTCAACCTGTTGGTACGCAAGTACCAGCACAAGGTGGTCAACCTGGTGGCCAGGTATGTCAACAATCCGGGCGATGTACCGGATGTGGCGCAGGAGGCATTCATCAAGGCCTACCGTGCGTTGCCGACATTCCGTGGCGAGAGCGCGTTTTACACCTGGTTGTACCGGATTGCCGTCAACACGGCCAAAAACTACCTGACGTCACAGGGGCGCAGACCGCCCAGCAGTGATGTCGAAGCGGACGAGGCTGAATATTATGGTGGTGGTGAAGCCCTGCAAGAGGTGGCCACCCCGGAAAACCTGGCGCTGACCGACGAGATCAAGCGTACCGTGTTTACCGCCATAGAAGCCTTGCCAGAAGATTTGAGAACGGCGATCACCCTTCGTGAAATGGAAGGGCTGAGCTACGAGGAGATTGCGGAGATCATGGATTGTCCGGTGGGTACGGTGAGATCCCGCATCTTCCGGGCGAGGGAAGCAATCGATAAAAAGCTGCAACCTCTGATCGAGCATTAACTGGGGAAAGACAGGCAAACTTATGGCAAATAAAGAGCAACTTTCAGCCCTGATGGATGGCGACCTTAGCGAAATCGAGGTACTGAACGAGCTGGGAACGGATCCCGCTCTGCAGGATACCTGGTCGCGTTACCATCTGATCGGTGATGCCATGCGGGGTGACCTGCCGGTCAATCTGCAACTGGATCTCAGCGACAGCATCATGCTGGCGCTGGAGGATGAACCCGCCATACTGGCGCCCAAGCCGGCACAGCCTGCTGCGCCCCAGGTGCAGCCCGCCGGCAAGGTGATCCCCTTCGTTCGCCGCTTTGGCCAGCAAGTGGGGCAGTATGCCATTGCCGCCTCCGTGGCTGCCGCCGTCATCTTCGGCGTGCAGCAGTACCAGGGCAAGGATGGTGTACCGGCCAGTCCGGTGCTCAATACCATACCCGTGGGTGGCAGTGCTGCGCCGGTGAGCGTGCACTATCCCCAGGATGGCAGCCGGACCGGTGTGCGTCAGCAAGGTCTGAGCGAGCAGCAGATGCAGGAGCAGCGCGAGCGCATCAATGCCTTCCTGCGCGACCATCAACTGCAACAGCGTCTGCTGCAAGACAAGCAGATTCAGGAATAACGCATTTTTAGGGATCAGATCGTGCGCCAGTCCAGCCGTATCCTGCTGGCCTCTCTCCTGTTGATTTGTGCCAAGGCCTCGGCCGACGATCTGTCGGCCGAGGCCTTGTTGCAGCAGATGCAGAGTGCCGTTTCGCAACAAAACTTCGAATTGTCCATGGTCAAGGCCCGCCAGGGGCGCCTCGAGCCTATCCGTTTCAGCCACGGGATCATCGATGGCAAGGAGGTGGCTCACCTGAGCTATCTCGACGGCAAGGCCGTGGAGTTCCTGCAACGCCAGAACGAATACACCTTCTTCGAAAACACCCATGAACCCTACACCCTCAAGGGGGCGCGTTTCCCCGGGGTCTGGTCGAGCCTGGTGAGGATGCCGCTGCCCCGGGTGATGGAGAGTTATGACCCCGTGCTGGCGGGCCGCAGCCGGGTGGCCGGCCTGGTGGCACAAGTGGTACGGCTGGTGCCCAAGGAGGCGGACAAGTACGGCTTCGTGCTCTGGATTGACGAACAGAGCCATCTGCTGCTGCGGGTGGACATGGTGGATCGGGAAGGAAATCTGGTGGAGCAGGTGCTGGGGGTGGATCTGGACAGGCAATCTGCGCCGGCCCCCTGGCTGGTCACCCTGGCACGCAGCAAGCTGCCGGATGCGCTGGCGCTGGAAGATGCCTATCCCGCTCCCCAGCAGACCCTTAACTGGCACCTGACCTGGTTGCCCGATGGCTTCAAGGTGCTCTCTCAGGATCGGCATCAGCTGGTCAGCACCAGTCTGCCGGTGGATTACATGATGCTCTCCGACGGGCTGGTGGATCTCTCCGTCTACGTTTCCCGGGTCGATCCCAAGCAGGCGGTGCGCCAGCAGTTGATTCGCCAGGGGGCCACCTCGCTGGTGAGCTTCGTCAACGAGGTCGGGGTAGAGATCACCGTGGTGGGCGAGGTGCCCGCCGAAACCGCCAAGCGCATCGCCGAGGCCGTGCAGCCGCTGGCCCGCAACGAGGCGGTGCAGTGAGTCTTTGCCGTGAGACTTGCCCTGAGGGTGCCGCCGTGCTGAGATCCGGTGCATCCACCGCCCCCTGTGAGGAGTCATCAGGTGAGTAACATGAGTGAAGAGCTGGCCACAGTAGTGGCCATCGACGGCAATCACGCCTGGGTGGAGTGCGAGCGGCGATCCGCCTGCAGCGGTTGCCACCAACAATCCAGCTGCGGGACCGGCACCGTCGCCAAGGCCTTTCCCATGAAGGCGCAGCGGCTGCGGGTCGCCCTCACCGGCGATGTAGCGGTGGGCCAGCAGATCCGCCTGGGCATCCCTCAGGCCAGCATCCTGCGCGGTGCGGCCCTGGTGTACGTGCTGCCGCTCTTCTGTCTGCTGCTGGGCGCCCTGCTCGGCCAGCTCTGGCTGGTGCCGCTCTTGTCGGCGGGAGAGGGGGTGACCATCCTCTGCTGTCTGCTGGGCGGCGCCATCGGATTTTTACTGGTTCGTTACTTTTCTGACCGGCTCGAGCAGGGGGAATACGGTCCCCGCATGCTCGGGGTGGTGCTCAATACCCGTCATCTCTCTTGAGGGGCCTGGTCTGGCGGAGGGCATCCAGGTGCCCAACGCCCGCCAGACAAGGCGCTATTTGTGGGGCCCGCCGACTAAAGATTGGCCGTCGACCGGGTTATCCAGTAAAATCCTGCCCTCATATCCGACCCTAACTTAATTTTGAGTGATTCTTGCTCGATGAAACACATTCGTAACTTTTCGATTATTGCGCACATCGACCACGGTAAGTCGACCCTGTCGGACCGTTTGATCCAGACTTGCGGCGGCCTGTCCGATCGCGAGATGCAGGCCCAGGTGCTGGACTCCATGGATCTGGAGCGCGAGCGCGGCATTACCATCAAGGCACAGAGTGTGACCCTGAACTACCAGGCACAAGACGGTAACACCTATCAGCTGAACTTTATCGACACCCCGGGCCACGTGGATTTCTCCTACGAGGTTTCTCGCTCCCTGGCTGCCTGTGAAGGGGCACTGCTGGTGGTGGATGCCGGTCAGGGGGTTGAGGCACAGACTCTGGCCAACTGCTACACCGCCATGGAAATGGATCTGGAAGTGGTGCCGGTGCTGAACAAGATTGACCTGCCGGCCGCAGAGCCCGAGCGGGTTGCCGAGGAGATCGAGGACATTGTCGGCATCGACGCGGTGGACGCGGTGCGCTGCTCCGCCAAGACCGGCCTCGGTGTCGATCTGGTGCTGGAAGAGATCGTCGCCAAGATCCCGTCCCCAGAAGGGGATCCGGAGGCGCCGCTGCAGGCGCTGATCATCGACTCCTGGTTCGACTCCTACCTCGGGGTCGTGTCGCTCGTGCGGATCAAGAACGGTTCCCTGAAGAAGAACGACAAGATCAAGGTGATGAGCACCGGTCAGGTGTGGGGTGTGGATCGCATCGGTATCTTCACGCCGAAGCAGGTGGACACCGACGGCCTGGGTTGTGGCGAGGTAGGTTGGGTCGTCTGCGGCATCAAGGACATCCACGGTGCGCCGGTGGGGGATACCCTGACCCTGGCCAAGCACGGTGCCGAGAAGGCGCTGGCCGGCTTCAAGAAGGTGAAGCCCCAGGTCTATGCGGGCCTGTTCCCCATCTCCAGCGATGACTACGAGTCCTTCCGCGATGCGCTGGAGAAGCTCTCCCTCAACGATGCCTCCCTGTTCTACGAACCGGAGAGCTCCACGGCGCTGGGCTTCGGCTTCCGCTGCGGCTTCCTCGGGATGCTGCACATGGAGATCATCCAGGAGCGTCTGGAGCGTGAATACGATCTGGATCTCATCACCACCGCACCGACCGTGGTCTACGAGATCGAGCTGAACGATGGCTCCACCATCCACATCGACAGCCCGGCCCAGATGCCCGCCATCAACAACATCAAGGAGATGCGCGAGCCCATCGCCGAGTGCCACATCCTGCTGCCGCAGGAGTACATGGGCAACGTCATCACCCTCTGCATCGAGAAGCGCGGCGTACAGACCAACATGGTCTACCACGGCAAGCAGGTGGCGCTGACCTACGAGATCCCGATGGCGGAAGTGGTGCTCGACTTCTTCGACCGTCTGAAGTCCACCAGTCGCGGCTACGCCTCCCTGGACTACGGCTTCAAGCGTTTCGAAACCTCCGACATGGTCCGTCTGGACATCATGATCAACGGCGAGCGGGTCGACGCCCTGGCCATCATCACCCACAAGGAGAACGCCCAGTATCGCGGTCGCCAGGTGGTGGAGAAGATGCGCGAGCTGATCCCGCGCCAGATGTTCGACATCGCCATCCAGGCCGCCATCGGCAACCAGATCATCGCCCGCAGCACCGTCAAGGCATTGCGTAAAGACGTCACCGCCAAGTGCTACGGTGGTGACGTGAGCCGGAAGAAGAAGCTGTTGAACAAGCAGAAAGAAGGCAAGAAGCGGATGAAGTCTCTGGGCCGTGTGGACGTGCCGCAAGAGGCCTTCCTCGCCATTCTCCACGTCGGAAAGGATTAATCGATGGCAAGCACCTTTTCCCTGATCCTCGTCGTCGTCACCCTGCTGACCGGCATCATCTGGACGCTCGACAAGCTGGTCTGGGCCAAGCAGCGGGCGGCCAAGATTGCCGCCGCCCGTGCCAATGCCGG
Source organism: Aeromonas sp. s1(2024) (assembly GCF_040908005.1). Classification (NCBI taxonomy): domain Bacteria; kingdom Pseudomonadati; phylum Pseudomonadota; class Gammaproteobacteria; order Aeromonadales; family Aeromonadaceae; genus Aeromonas; species Aeromonas sp. s1(2024). Next base: position 85,736 of record NZ_JBFOCW010000019.1, read on the forward strand.
TCCGGATGTGGACGAGAAGACACTGGCCAAGGTGGCCCCCATGCCGGTCTGGATCGAACAGACCGGCGGGGTTTTCCCGGTGATCGCGCTGGTGCTGATCCTGCGCTCCTTCATCTTCGAGCCGTTCCAGATCCCGTCCGGCTCCATGATGCCGACCCTGCTGGTGGGCGACTTCATCCTGGTGGAGAAGTTTGCCTACGGCCTCAAGGACCCGGTGACCAACACCAAGTTCCTCGAGACCGGTGAGCCGAAGCGCGGTGATGTGGTGGTCTTCAAGTATCCGCTGGATACCCGGGTGGACTACATCAAGCGGGTGGTCGGCATGCCCGGCGATCGGGTCATCTATCGCAACAAGGAGCTGATGATCCGGCCCAAGTGCGATGAGCAGGAAGGGAAAACGTGCCCTGGCTTCCAGAAGCTGGACGTCAAGTTCGAGCAGCGCGGCGAGTTCAGCCAGATGGGGATCCCGCTGGATCGCTACACCGAACAGCTGGGTGATGTCTCCCACGAGACCTTGCGCAACCCGCTGATGCCGGACCTGGTGGACCGCTACTATCGCCAGCCCGGCACCTACCCCGACGAGTGGGTGGTGCCGGAAGGCCACTATTTCGTGATGGGTGACAACCGCGACAACAGCACCGACAGCCGTTTCTGGGGCTTCGTGCCCGAGCAGAACCTGGTGGGCAAGGCGGTCGCCATCTGGATCAGTTTCGAATTCGAGCGCGAGGAAGGATCCAGCTTGCCGAGCTGGGTGCCGACCGGTGTGCGCTTCAACCGCATTGGCGGAATCAAGTAAATGAATATCAAGATGAACAGACTGCAGTCCCGTCTCGGGCATGTCTTTCAGGATCCTGAGCTGCTGACCCGGGCACTGACCCATCGCAGCGCAGGGTCCCGTCACAACGAGCGCCTGGAATTTCTGGGGGACTCCATCCTGAGTCTGGTGATTGCCGATGACCTCTTCCACCGCTTCCCGCAGGCGGCGGAAGGGGATCTCAGCCGGATGCGCGCCACCCTGGTGCGCGAGAAGACGCTGGCCGAGCTGGGCCGGGAATTCGACCTCGGGGATCACCTGATCCTGGGGCCGGGGGAGCTGAAAAGCGGCGGTTTTCGCCGCGAGTCCATCCTGGCCGACACCGTCGAGGCGGTGATCGGCGCCATCTATCTGGACACGGATCTGGAGCGGGTGCGCAGCCTCCTGCTCGGCTGGTATGCCAGCCGCCTTGGCGAGATCAAGCCCGGGATCGAACAGAAGGATCCCAAGACCCGTCTGCAAGAGATCCTGCAGGGAAGCCGCAAATCCCTGCCGACCTACACGGTGACCAACGTCAAGGGCGAGGCCCACAACCAGGAGTTCACCGTCCAGTGCGAAGTGGATGGGCTGGATGGCCCCCTGGTCGGGATCGGCTCCAGCCGCCGCAAGGCCGAACAGGCCGCGGCGCAGCAAGCACTGGAACGGCTGTCATGAGCACCATGACGGATCCGGCACTGTGCGCTCTTTTCACTCCATCAGCATTGGGAACGCGGTCATGACAGATACCACTTATTGCGGCTTTGTCGCCATCGTGGGCCGCCCCAACGTGGGCAAGTCCACCCTGCTCAACAAGTTGCTCGGCCAGAAGGTCAGCATCACCTCGAAGAAGCCCCAGACTACCCGTCACCGGATCCTGGGGATCGACACCGAGGAGAACCATCAGACCATCTATGTGGATACCCCGGGTCTGCACATCGAGGAGAAGCGGGCCATCAACCGCCTGATGAACCGCGCCGCCACCAGTTCCCTGGGGGACGTGGCCATGGTGGTGTTCGTGGTGGACGGCACCCACTGGACCAAGGATGACGAGATGGTGCTGGGCAAGCTGCGCCACCTCAAGTGCCCCGTGGTGCTGGCGGTCAACAAGATCGACAACGTCAAGGAGAAAGAGGATCTGCTGCCGCACCTCGAGTGGCTGGGTCAGCAGATGAACTTTGCCCACATCCTGCCCATCAGCGCCGAGAAGGGCACCAACGTGGAGAAGATCCGCGAGTGGGCCAAGGATCTGCTGCCGGAGAACGTCCACTTCTTCCCGGAAGATTACGTGACCGACCGTTCTTCCCGCTTCATGGCCTCCGAGATCATCCGCGAGAAGCTGATGCGCTTCACCGGTGAGGAGCTGCCCTATTCGGTGACGGTGGAGATCGAGCGCTTCAAGGTGGAGGAGACCGGTCTCTACCACATCCACGGGCTCATCCTGGTGGAGCGCGAAGGCCAGAAAAAGATGGTCATCGGCAACAAGGGCGAGAAGATCAAGACCATCGGCACAGAGGCGCGCATCGACATGGAACGGCTGTTCCAGAACAAGGTGCATCTCGAGCTGTGGGTCAAGGTCAAGTCCGGCTGGGCCGACGACGAGCGGGCCCTGCGCAGCCTCGGGTATGGCGACGACTGATTGCTGACCCCGGCTTTCGTCATCCACAGTCGGCCCTATCGGGAGACCAGCCAGCTGGTCGAGGTCTTCACCCAGGATAGCGGTCGATTCACCCTGGTGGCTCGCGGTTCCCGCGGGCCACGCTCCTCTCTGAAGGGGCTGCTTCAGCCCTTCACCCTGCTCACCATTGCCTGGCGCGGCAAGGGGGATCTCAAGAACCTCACCCAGGTGGAGTGCCCGGATCACTCGTTGCGCCTCGGCGGGGATCGTCTCTTCTACGGCCTCTATCTCAACGAGCTGGTCTACTACCTGCTGGAAGCGCACACCCCCTTCCCCGAGGTGTTCGACGCCTATGCCCGTGCCATCATGGCCCTGGCGGACGGCGAGACCCCGGAGCTGCCCCTGCGCCGCTTCGAGTTCCTGCTGCTGCAGGCCCTGGGCTACGCGGTGGACTTCGAATATGCCGCGGACGACGACTCCCCCATCGACCCCACCCTGCTCTACGGCTTCGAGCGGGAGCTCGGCTTTGTCGCTTGCGAGCGGGCGCCGGATCCCCGTACCCTGTTCCTCGGCGCCCACCTGCTGGCCTTCGCCGAGGGGCGTTTTGACACGCCTCCCTTGCTGCAGGCGGCCAAGCGTTTCAGCCGACTGGCGCTGCAGCCCTATCTCGGCAAGCGTCAACTGAAGAGCAGGGAGCTCTTTTTGAAGCGAAAAGGCAGTGTTTCAAGCTGATTTTTATTATCTGGTGATGTTTTGTGTTTATGACATCGCCTTTCATGAACAATAATGCTGTCGCCGCGACCAGAACCGGCCTGCGGCGGCACATGGACAGAGGAGCGGGCTCCACCCGCTCCGGCATTCACAGATGACCTGTATCAAGGAGTAAGCAATGAGCGAGATCTACCTGGGTGTGAACATCGACCATATCGCCACCCTGCGCAACGCCCGCGGCACCCAGTATCCGGATCCGGTACAGGCCGCCTTCGTGGCCGAGCAGGCCGGTGCCGATGGCATCACGGTCCACCTGCGGGAAGATCGCCGCCACATCACCGACCGGGACGTGGAGATCCTGCGCCAGACCATCCAGACCAGGATGAACCTGGAGATGGCGGTGACCGAGGAGATGATCGGCATCGCCTGCCGCATCAAGCCCCACTTCGTCTGCCTGGTGCCGGAGAAGCGCACCGAGGTGACCACCGAGGGTGGTCTGGACGTGGCGGGCCAGCTGGACAAGGTGACCGATGCGGTGACCCGCCTGGCCGCCGTGGGCGCCCAGGTGTCGCTCTTCATCGATGCGGATCCGTTGCAGATCGATGCGGCCGCCGCGAGCGGTGCTCCCTTCATCGAGATCCACACCGGCCGCTACGCCGATGCCACCACGGATGCCGAGCGCAACGCCGAGTTCAAGCGCATCGCAGCCGGAGCTTCCTACGCCGCTGGCAAGGGCTTGAAGGTCAATGCGGGCCACGGCCTGCACTACCACAACGTCAAGGCCATCGCCGCGATCCCCGAGCTCTATGAGCTCAACATCGGTCATGCCATCATCGGTCGCGCCGCCTTCGACGGTCTGGCCAAGGCGGTCAGCGACATGCGTGCGCTGATGCAGGAAGCCCGTCAGGGGATCTGATGCCGCTTCGCAGGTATGAAAACCACAAGGGACGCTTCGGCGTCCCTTGTGGTTTTCAGGAGTGGAAGGCGGGGTGAACCCCGTGCTCATCTGGCATGGGGCCGGGCATCCGTGTGCAGAGGGCGAAAGGGAAGGGGCGTCTCAGCCTGGTTCCGGGAAGTAGCGCTCCAGCAGGGCGGTGAGGATGGCCTGGCACTCGGCATCCGGCTCGCCGGTGACCAGGGCGGGGCGAAAGTGAAGCTGGAAGGCGCGCAGGACGGCGCGACTCTGCTCATCCCAGGCGCCGTGCTGGGGGAGGCCGTAGCCGTAACGGGCAAGCTGCTGCTGCCATTGCAGCGCATCCCAGGGGATGAGCTGCGTCTGGCGCAGCTCGGCCACCCGGGCCTCGTCGGGCCAGGCGCCGACACCGTAGCGCAGGGCGAGCTCGCGCCAGGGGAACCGGGGGCCGGGATCCTGCTTGCGCTCGGGGGCGACGTCGCTGTGGGCCAGCACCTGGGTGGGGGGGATCTGGTAGCGTTCGACCAGATCCCGGGCGAGGGCGCCGAGGGCGGCGATCTGGGCAGGAGGATAGGGTTGCCAGTGTCTCAGATGGGCGGGCAGGGCCGCGTCTTTCTCGTCATACCCGAGATTCACTATCTCGATGCCGAGCGAACTGGCGTTGAGCCCGGCGTAGTGATGCCAGCGACTGCGTCCGGCGTGCCAGGCCCGCTGGCTGTCGGGCACCAGCTGGTAGACCGGGAACGGTTGCTCGTCGGTGTCGCGGGGGATCAGGTAGTGGGCGCTCACCTTGTGCTCCGGTTCGGTCAGCAGGCGTAGGGAGCGGGCATCCTCTTCATCCGTGTAGTGCAGGATGAGAAAGGCGATGCGTTCGTTCTGGCTGGCGCTCTGATGATCCTGGTTGAGACGATAGGGCGCAGGCTGGCAGGCGCCGAGCAGCAGGATGAGGGGCAGTGACCAGCGCCAGCGCGCCGCGAACCGGCACGCGCCGCCGCTCGCCGACGGGCGTGGAGTCAGCAGGCGGCGCCAGCCCATGGTCTAGCCTCGCACCTGGCCGGAGGCGGTCATCAGGGCCCGGGCCTGTATTTGGCGGTGAGGCCAATCAGGAAGTTGCGCAGGATCTGATCCCCGCAATCCTGATAGTGCTTGTGATCCCTGGCACGGAACAGGGCGCTCAGCTCGGACTTGGAGAGGTTGAAGTTCGCGAGCTTGAGGGTGCCCAGCATCTCCTCTTCCTTGTAGTTGAGGCCGATGCGCAGCTTGCGCAGGATCAGGTTGTTGTTGATCCGGTTCGGGATCACCTGGGGCGGGGCATCTTCCCGCACACCGCGGCGCAGGGCGATGAAGCCGTCGAGGAACTGGCTCAGTGCCGAGTCCGGGCAGGCGGCGAAGCCCGCTTCCTGTGCCTCGCCCTCTTCGGCCTCTTTCATCAGCCAGCCGTGCAACTGGGCATGGGTGATGGCCAGATTGCCCTTGGCAAAGATCTCGACCATCTGGTCGTTACTGATGCTGAGGGCATAGCGCAGGCGGCGCAGAATATCGTTGTTGGTCATGTTGACTCCTGTGGAAACGGCGCAGATGTTACCACCTGCCGCCTGTCCAGTCAGAAAAAGCGCCTCAGTCGGTCAGGGCCAGGTAGCGGGGGGCCTCCTGCCTCACCTGCTCCAGGGCATCCTGCAGCTCCAGCAATTCGGGTTCCAGATCGCTCACGGTGACCCCGTCGCGCAGCTGCTGCTCGAGCTGGGAGAGCAGGCGTTGCAGACCCGGCACCCCGGAGTAGGCGCAGCCACCGTTGAGGCGGTGGAGCTGGGCCAGCACGTCTGCATCGTCGGCACTCCCTTCCAGCGCCGCCGCCAGGATGGGCTCCACCTCGTCGAAGCTGGCCAGCAGCATGGTCAGCATCTCCCGGGCGAGGGCTGGCTTGCCGGCGGCCTGACGCACGGCGAGGGGCCAGTCTATCTGCTGATCCCCGTGATTCTGGTGCCGCCGGTGAGCGAAGTCGGTGATGAGCTGCGCCAGCATCCCCTCGTCGATGGGTTTGGCCAGGTAGTCGTCCATGCCCTGGCGAATGAGGCGCTCCCGCTCACCGGGAATGGCATGGGCGGTGACCGCGACGATGGGGGTCTCGGTGTTGAGGGAGTGGTGGCGGATCGCCTGGGTGGCGCTGATGCCGTCCATGACGGGCATCTGGATATCCATGAAGATGATGTCGAACGGCTGGCTCTGGGCCAGGTTGACCGCCTCCTTGCCGTTCTTGCACACCACCACCTCGGTCACCATCTCCTTGAGCATGGCGGCGATGAGCTTGAGGTTGGCGGCGTTGTCATCCACCGCAAGCACCTTGACAGCCTGCACGCTGCGCGGCGTCGGCGCGGGCAGGGGGGCACGGCGTACCGCCTCGGGGGAGAGCAGAGCGTGCAGCAACTTGCGATGGTTGATGGGCTTGGAGAGGCAGTGGACGGCGCCGTGGGCCAGCATGGCGTCGTAGAGGGCCGGCTCGTGGCTGCTGAGCAGCACTATGGTGTTCTGCTGGCCGTCCAGTCCGTCGAGACGGGCAATCACCTGCTGCGGGCTGTGCAGGGTGCTGCTGCCGATGAGCACCATGTCCTGGCTGCTCATCGGGGGCCACTCCTCGTCCACCGTCAGGGAGTGCACATCCAGGTGCCACTCTCCCAGCAGGGCAAGCAGGGAGGCGTGAGTGAAGGGATCCGGCTCCAGCAGCCAGACCCGCTTGCCCTGGATGCGATCCAGCGGAAGCCGCTCGCTCTGGGGCAGGGGCGAGACATCCAGATCCAGGTGGAACGAGAAGACCGACCCCTTGCCGAGTTCGGATTCGAAGCGGATCTGGCCCCCCATCTGCTGCACCAGCTTCTGGGTGATGACGAGCCCGAGCCCGGTGCCCCCATAGCGGCGGGAGATGGAGGAGTCTGCCTGGTTGAAGGCCTGGAACAACTGGCGCTGCTGCTCTTCCGAGATGCCGATGCCGGTATCGCGAATCAGCGCCCGCAGGCGCACCTTGTTGCCGTTCGATTCCCCGGTCTGCTCGACACGCACGTCCACGTTGCCGCGCTCGGTGAACTTGATGGCGTTGCCGGTGAGGTTGGTGAGCACCTGCTGCAGGCGCATGGGGTCGCCGGTGAGGTAGTCCGGCACGGCGGCATCCACCTGGAGGGAGAGTTCGAGCTGCTTGTCGTGGGCGCTCGGCCCCAGCAGGTGCATGGTCTCGTTGAGGGTGTCCCGCAGGCTGAAGGGGATGTGCTCGAGCTGCAGCTTGCCCGCCTCCAGCTTGGAGAAGTCGAGGATGTCGTTGATGATCCCAAGGAGGTTGCGTGCCGACTTCTCGATGGTCTGCATGTAGTCGGTCTGGCTCGGGGTCAGACTGGTCTTGAGCAGTTGGCGGGTGAAGCCGATGACCCCGTTGAGCGGGGTGCGCAGCTCGTGGGACATGTTGGCGAGAAACTCGGACTTGACCCTGGCCGCCTCCTGGGCGCGCTTCTTCGCCATGTCGAGCTCGACGTTCTGGATCTCGATCTGCTCGAGGGTCTCCCGCAGATCCGACGTCGCCTGATCGATGTTCTGCTGCATCTCCTCGTGATATTCGGAGAGCGCCTTGGCCATGGCGTTGATGCCGTTCTTGAGCATGTCCAGCTCGCCGGTGAGCTGGCCGCTGACCCGGGTATCGAGTCGCCCCTCCCTGATCCGGTGCACCGCCTGCACCATGTCGGTGATGGGCTGGGTCACGCTCTTGACCAGACGGAAGCCGAACAGGGCGCTGATGGCCAGCCCGATGAGCACGATGATGACCGCGAAGAAGGCGTCGCGGTACTGCAGGACGATGGCCCTGTCCGTGGCAAGTTGCATGGAGATGTAGCCGATGACCGGCGGCTCCAGATCGCTTGGCAGCGGGAAGCCGTCCAGGCTGGTCTCTGCCTGGATGGGGGTGCGCAGTATGATGTCATCGCCGTTGACGGAGACGCTGGTCAGGGCCGGGATGACGCTGCCGTCCGGCAGACGAAGCTGGCTGAAGTCCCTGTGGTAGTTGGACGTCACGAACAGCTGGTTCTCCTGGGTGAAGACGGCGATGGACTTGATGAAGGGCGAGTTCTTGCGATGGGTGAGCCCGATCAGCCGCTTGAGGGATTCGCGGCTGTGCTGTGTCATGCCGTATTCGCTGGCGATGGCCAGGGGCTCGATGATGTTGATGCCCTGATCGATGAGGTTGTTTTCCAGCTGCTGATAGCGGTGGAAGGTGAAATAGCCGGCGATGAGGCCGCCGATGATGAGGGTCGGCAAGATGGTGAAGGCCAGCACCCGGGCCCTGAGACCGTACTTGGTCATGCCGCCGACCCGCCTTTCGCAAGAGAAGCCATGACCCGGGGCGCATGCAGGCACCGGGGTCGGGCAGGCAATACAGTCACTGTCGCTGTACGGGGTCTCAGGCCGTATCCGGTCATATCAATGGGCCACTTTTGGTCAGAATGGACGATGGGGCGGATGCCGCGGCTGGGGCCCTCAGGCCGTATTTGGTCATACGATTATTCTTGTGGGACAATGGTCTGCCGCAGATTCCACAATCATGACATAGCCACCTATAGGCACCAAGTTTTATGGCCCAGTTTTTCAAGCCCCAAAAGAAATCCACCCAGCCCCAACGTATTGAATTTACGGTAGACAGTCTGGATCACCACTGTGTCGGCGTCGGCCGTCATCAGGGCAAGGCCATCTTCGTCGAAGGGGCGCTGCCCGGCGAGGCCATCAAGGCCCGCATCATCGACGACAAGAAGCACTATGCCCACGCCGCCCTGCAACAGGTGGTGACCCCGGCGGCCAACCGGGTCGCCCCCTTCTGCGACCACTATCGCGAGTGTGGCGGTTGCAGTGCCCAGCACCTGGGAGAGGGAGATCAACTGGCGGCCAAGGAGGCGGGACTGGTCAGCCTGTTCGAGCGCCTTGGCAACATCCAGGCGCCTACGCTGGCACCTGCGCTGACGGGAGAGTCCCGCGCCTACCGCCGGGTCTGCCGTCTGGCCATCAAGTTTGACAAGAACGGTCGCTGCACCCGGGTTGGCTTTCGTCGTCGCCAGTCGAACGATCTGGTAGAGATTGCCGGCTGCCCTGTGCTGGCCGAGCCCCTCTCCGCCCTTATCGCCCCTCTGCGCGAATGCCTCAACCGGCTGAAGAGCCAGCGCGAACTGGGCCATGCGGAACTCATTCAGGGGGAGCAGGGCATTCTGATGCTGCTGCGCCACACCGGTCGCCCCACCGAGGCGGATCGGGCGCACTTGACCGAGTTTGCCACCGCCCAGGGGATAGACCTCTATCTGCAGGCGGCGGACGAGCAGATCGAACCTCTGCGTCAACAGTCTCAGCCAAGTTACACGCTGGATGGCCTGTCTCTTGCATTCGCTCCCGGCGACTTCATCCAGGTCAACGGGCCCGTCAACCAGCGCATGGTGGAGCAGGCATTGAGCTGGCTCGACGCAGGTAAGGATGACAAGGTGCTGGACCTCTTCTGCGGCATCGGCAACTTCACCCTGCCGCTGGCCCGTCAGGCCCGCGAAGTGGTGGGGGTGGAAGGGGAGCTCGCCATGGTGACGCGTGCACAGGAGAATGCTCGCCGCAACGGCATCGACAACGCCCGCTTCTACAAGGCGGACTTGAGCGGCGACATCGTGGGCATGTCCTGGGCCCGGGAAGGGTTCGATCTGGTGCTGCTGGATCCGGCCAGACCCGGGGCGCTGGAGGTGATGAGCCACGTGGTGGCACTTTCCCCCAAACGGGTGGTCTATGTTTCCTGTAACCCGGTCACCCTGGCCCGTGACAGTCAGGTGCTGGTGCAGGGGGGCTACAAGCTGACCCGTCTGGGGATGCTGGACATGTTCCCCCACACTGGTCATCTGGAGTCCATGGCGCTGTTCGAACGGGGCTGAGTCGAGGCGACCGCATTATTCTGGATGAATCAAGATGCGGTCGTGATGATTTTTCGATGTGCATGATGCTGCCAGAGTGAGGTAAAACAGGTGTTTCTCGCTGCCTTCAACGGGCAGGGCAGCATGCGGTTATCTTGGTTTTCCAGCGGCGGCAGCGCTGTTTGAGCGGGAGTGATTAGGGTAATCTAGGTCGTCGATAGTGGATCGGATGCGGGGAAGAGCCCTGTCACCTTGCGCGGTGACATGCCTTGAAAACTCTTTCATGCATCCCCATTTGAGGCAGTCATCAGTTGATGAGGGGATGAGGAGAGCATCGGCTTTCGACCCCACACTTTTAAGGATTGATACCATGGTTGCGGTGCGCGATATTCATTTGAAAGACAATTTCACTCTGGATGAGTGGGTCAGTTCCCTTACCCTGAGTGAAAGTGACAAGAATCAGCTGCGAACCGTCTACCAGTATTGCCTGACCCTGGGTGACGAAGCGCTCACCAACCGCCTGCTGGTGCGCGGGGTCGAGATGGTGGGCATCCTGCTGATGCTCAGCATGGATCTCGCCACCCTCAAGGCCGCCATTCTCTATCCCTTCGTCGAAGCCGGTCTCATCAGCCAGGAAAAGGTGAACGAGGACTTCGGCCCCAAGATCGCCAAGCTGGTGGAAGGGGTGCTGGAGATGGAGGCCATCCGCTCCCTGCAAACCCTTCACCGCAGCGAAACCTCGCCGGAGCAGGTGGACAACGTGCGCCGCATGCTGCTCGCCATGGTCGAGGACGTGCGCGCCGTGGTCATCAAGCTGGCGGAGCGCATCGCCTGCCTGCGTGAGGCGAAGAAGGCGGATGAGGAGACCCGGGTGCTGATGGCCCAGGAGATCACCAACATCTATGCCCCCCTTGCGAACCGCCTCGGTATCGGTCAGCTCAAGTGGGAGCTCGAGGATCTCGCCTTCCGCTACCTGCACCCGGACACCTACAAGCAGATCGCCAAGCAACTGGACGAGAAACGGCTCGACCGCGAGCGCTACATCCGTGAATTCGTGCAGTCTCTGCGCGATGCCCTGGCCGAGGCCGGCGTCGAGGCCGAGGTCTATGGCCGACCGAAACACATCTACAGCATCTGGCGCAAGATGCAGAAGAAGCACCTCGAATTCAACGAGCTGTTCGATGTGCGCGCGGTGCGGGTGATCACCAAGCGGCTGCAGGATTGCTACGCGGCGCTCGGTATCGTTCACACCCATTTCCACCATATTCCCCGCGAATTTGACGACTATGTCGCCAACCCCAAGCCCAATGGCTACCAGTCCATCCACACCGTGGTGGTGGGGGAGGAGGGCAAGACGGTGGAGATCCAGATCCGTACCGAGCAGATGCATCAGGATGCGGAGCTCGGTGTGGCCGCGCACTGGCGCTACAAGGAAGGGGCCCAGGCCGCTGCGAAGACCAGCACCTTCGAAGACAAGATCGAATGGCTGCGCAAACTCCTCGCCTGGCAGGAGGATCTCTCGGAGAGCGGCTCCTTGCTGGACGATCTGCGCAGTCAGGTGTTCGAGGACAGGGTTTATGTCTTCACTCCCAAGGGCGATGTCATCGACCTGCCGGCAGGGGCGACGCCGCTCGACTTCGCCTATCACGTGCACAGCATGATCGGTCACCGCTGCATCGGCACCAAGATCGACGGTCGTATCGTGCCCTTCACCTATACGCTGCAGACCGGCGACCAGGTGGAGGTGATCACCCAGAAGGAGCCGAACCCGAGCCGCGACTGGATGAACCCGAACGCCGGCTTCCTGCGCTCCAGCCGGGCGCGGGCCAAGGTGGCCACCTGGTTCAGAAAGCTGGACCGGGACAAGAACATCGCCGCCGGCAAGGAGCTGCTGGAGAAAGAGCTGGACAGACACAACCTCACCCTCTCCAAGGTGGACAAGGTAGTGCTGGAGCGCTTCCATGCGGAGGAGCTGGAAGATTTGCTGGCCGGTATCGGCAGCGGCGACATCCGCATCAACCAGCTGCTCAATTATCTGGATACCCGCTACAACAAGCCGACGGCGGAAGAAGAAGATCGCCGTCTGCTGGAGAAGCTGGAGCAGAAGGCCAATGTGCCCTTCCGCCCCAAACCCAAGGATCACATAGTAGTGGAAGGGGTGGGCAACCTGATGACTCACATCGCCCGCTGCTGCCAGCCCATCCCGGGGGACGCCATCCAGGGCTTCATCACCATGGGACGGGGGGTTTCCATCCACCGGGAGGATTGCGAGCAGCTCAAGGAGCTGTCGCGTCGCAACCCGGAGCGCTTGATCGATGCGGTCTGGGGGGAGAACTACTCCGGCGGTTACGGTCTCACCATCCGCATTCTCTCCAACGACAGATCCGGCCTGCTGCGCGACATCACCACCGTGCTCGCCAACGAGAAGATCAACGTGATGGGAGTGCGTTCGCGCTCCAACGTGCGCGAGCAGACCGCCGAAATAGACATGGAGCTGGAGATTTACAACATCAACGCCTTCAACCGGGCGTTGGCCAAGCTCAGTCAGCTCAACGACGTGATCAGCGCCAAGCGGCTGTAATGCTCAACCGACCGGCCCCAGTGGCCGGTCTGCATTTTCTCCCTCCTTGCAGAGCATTGAAGACGGATATCACGCGCCCCATCTCCGTCCGCCATGGCTCCACATCATGTGGAACAGTGGCGTGAGCGGATATTGATGAACCCCATTTACCGAATCGAAAGTGAGTTACCCATGTCCCAACGCTACGACCTTCCCCAACTGCTCGACATCATGGCCAGATTGCGTGACCCGAACGGGGGCTGCCCCTGGGATCTCAAGCAGAGCTTCCAGACCATAGTGCCGCACACCCTGGAGGAGGCCTACGAGGTGGCGGATGCCATCGAGAGCGAAGATTGGCAAGGGCTGAAGGGGGAGCTCGGTGATCTGCTGTTCCAGGTCGTGTTCTATGCCCAGCTCGGCAAGGAGCAGGGATTGTTCGACTTTGCCGACATCGTCGATACCGTGAGCGAGAAGCTCATTCGCCGCCACCCCCATGTCTTCTCCGATGCCGACCTGGGTGACGAGCAGGCGGTCAAAGCGAACTGGGAGGCGGAAAAGGCCAAAGAGCGTGCGGCGCTCGACAAGGAGAGCGTGCTGGACGATATCCCCCTCTCCCTGCCTGCCCTGACCCGGGCAGCCAAGATCCAGAAGCGCTGCGCTACCGTCGGTTTTGACTGGAAGACGCTGGGGCCCGTGGTGGACAAGATCCACGAGGAGATCGACGAGGTGATGGAAGAGGCGTTGATGGCGGATGTGGACGAGGGGCGGGTGAGCGACGAGCTTGGTGATCTCTTGTTCGCCACAGTCAACCTGGTGCGCCATCTGGGCAAGGATCCCGAGCAGGTGCTGAGGGCTGCCAACACCAAGTTTGAGCGTCGTTTTCGTCAGGTTGAACACTTTATTGCCGCAGAAGGTCTGAAAATGACGGATTGCTCCCTGGAGAAGCTGGACGAGGCCTGGGACAAGGCCAAGGAAACCGAGCAAAGTTGATTTGGCGCAAGACGGGGCGGCGGGGAGCCTGATAGATTTTTGTTCATTGTTTGGGAGTGGGGGTTTTGGTATACTGTTTCCCCGTCCTGCTTCATCCCCGAAGCACCCCTTAAAATTCCCTAAACTTCTTTCAGGTTCAGCATGACGACCAAATATATTTTTGTGACTGGTGGCGTTGTTTCATCCCTCGGCAAAGGCATTGCCGCAGCTTCTCTGGCAGCCATTCTGGAAGCCCGTGGTCTGGATGTGACCATCATGAAACTGGACCCGTACATCAACGTGGATCCGGGCACCATGAGCCCGACCCAGCATGGTGAAGTGTTCGTAACCGAGGACGGGGCCGAAACCGATCTGGATTTGGGCCACTACGAGCGTTTCATCCGCACCAAGATGACCCGCCGCAACAATTTCACCACCGGCCGCATTTATGCGGACGTGCTGCGCAAGGAGCGTCGTGGTGACTATCTGGGCGCCACCATCCAGGTGATCCCGCACATCACCAACGCCATCAAGGAGCGGGTGATTGCCGGTGCCGAAGGCCATCAGGTTGCCATCGTCGAAGTGGGCGGTACCGTGGGCGACATCGAGTCCCTGCCGTTCCTTGAAGCCATTCGTCAGCTGGCGGCCATCGTGGGTCGCAACAATGCCATGTTCATGCACCTGACCCTGGTTCCTTACCTGGCCGCCGCCGGCGAGGTGAAGACCAAGCCGACCCAGCACTCCGTGAAGGAGCTGCTCTCCATCGGTATCCAGCCGGATGTGCTGATCTGCCGCTCCGACCGCGCCATTCCGGCCAACGAGCGTGCCAAGATCGCCCTGTTCTGCAACGTGCCCGAGCGCGCCGTCATCTCCATGAAGGATGTCGACTCCATCTACAAGATCCCGGCGCTGCTGAAATCCCAGGGGCTGGACGGCTACATCACCGAGCGCTTCGGCATCGAGTGCAAAGAAGCCGACCTGGCCGAGTGGGAACAGGTCATCTATGAAGAGGCCAACCCGACTGCCGAAGTCACCATCGGCATGGTGGGCAAGTATGTCTCTCTGCCGGACGCCTACAAGTCCGTCAACGAAGCGCTCAAGCACGGTGGCCTGAAGACCCGTCTCTCCGTCAACATCAAGTACATCGACTCCCAGGACATCGAGACCCGTGGCGCCGAGCTGCTGGAAGGTCTGGATGCGATCCTGGTACCGGGTGGCTTCGGCGAACGCGGCGTGGAAGGCAAGATTCTGGCCGCCAAATATGCCCGCGAGAACAAGATCCCGTACCTCGGTATCTGCCTGGGCATGCAGGTTGCCTTGATCGAATACGCCCGCAACGTGGCGGGCATGGAAGGGGCTCACTCCTCCGAGTTCAAGAAAGACAGCCCGTTCCCCGTGGTCGGTCTCATCACCGAGTGGGTGGATGATGAAGGCAACGTCGAGACCCGGACCGAGAAGTCCGATCTGGGCGGCACCATGCGTCTGGGCTCCCAGCTCTGCCACCTGGTGGAAGATTCCAAGGTCCGTCAGATGTACGGCAGCCCGACCATTTACGAGCGCCACCGTCACCGTTATGAAGTGAACAACAAGCTGCTGCCGCAGATTGAAGCGGCAGGTCTGAAGGTGACCGGTCTCTCCGCCGACAAGAAGCTGGTGGAAATCATCGAGATCCCGGATCACCCCTGGTTCGTGGCCGCGCAGTTCCACCCGGAGTTCACCTCGACTCCCCGTGATGGCCACGCCCTGTTCGCCGGTTTTGTGAAGGCGGCGGGCGAGTATCAGAAGCGTAATTTGAAGTAATTGAAAATAAATGCGGTTGGGGCTCTGTGCCACAGCCGCTTTTTTTGGCATATTTTTGTTGTTTTTTTACGAAACCTGAGGAAATACACATGTCCAAGATCGTTAAAGTGATCGGTCGTGAAATCATCGACTCCCGTGGTAACCCGACCGTTGAGGCCGAAGTTCACCTGGAAGGTGGTTTTGTTGGTATGGCAGCCGCTCCGTCTGGCGCGTCCACCGGTTCCCGCGAAGCGCTGGAACTGCGTGACGGCGACAAGAGCCGTTTCCTGGGTAAAGGCGTGCTGAAAGCCATCGAAGCCGTCAACGGCCCGATCGCTCAGGCTCTGCTGGGTAAAGATGCCAAGGACCAGGCCACTGTCGACCAGATCATGATCGACCTCGACGGTACCGAGAACAAATCCAAGTTCGGCGCCAACGCCATCCTGGCTGTTTCCCTGGCCAACGCCAAAGCTGCCGCTGCTGCCAAAGGCATGCCGCTGTACGCCCACATCGCCGAGCTGAATGGCACCCCGGGTGTCTACTCCATGCCGCTGCCCATGATGAACATCATCAACGGTGGTGAGCACGCCGACAACAACGTCGACATCCAGGAGTTCATGATCCAGCCGGTTGGCGCCAAGACCCTGAAAGAAGCCGTTCGCATGGGCGCAGAAGTGTTCCACAACCTGGCCAAAGTGCTGAAGTCCAAGGGCTACAACACTGCCGTCGGTGACGAAGGTGGTTTCGCTCCGAACCTGAAATCCAACGCCGAAGCGCTGGAAGTGATCGCTGAAGCTGTTGCCGCTGCCGGTTACAAACTGGGCACCGACATCACCCTGGCCATGGACTGCGCTGCGTCCGAGTTCTACGACGCAGAGAAGAAAGAGTACAACCTGAAGGGCGAAGGTCGTATCTTCACCTCCAACGGTTTCTCCGACTTCCTGGCTGACCTGACCACCAAGTTCCCGATCGTCTCCATCGAAGATGGCCTGGACGAATCCGACTGGGAAGGCTTCGCCTACCAGACCGCCGAACTGGGCAAGAAAATCCAGATCGTGGGTGACGACCTGTTCGTAACCAACACCAAGATCCTGAAGCGCGGTATCGACAACGGCATCGCCAACTCCATCCTGATCAAGTTCAACCAGATCGGTTCCCTGACCGAAACTCTGGCTGCCATCAAGATGGCCAAAGACGCTGGCTACACTGCCGTCATCTCCCACCGTTCCGGTGAGACCGAAGACGCGACCATCGCCGACCTGGCTGTGGGTACCGCTGCTGGCCAGATCAAGACCGGTTCCATGAGCCGTTCTGACCGTGTTGCCAAGTACAACCAGCTGATCCGTATCGAAGAAGCCCTGGGTGCCAAGGCTCCGTTCCGTGGTCTGAAAGAAGTGAAGAACCAGGCTTAATTTTCGCCTGCGTTCATGCTTCACAAAGCCCCGCCATCTGGCGGGGCTTTTTCGTTCTGCGCTTATGGGCGTGTGCGACCTGCATTTTTTATTCCGACCAACCCATCCGGCACACAGGCTTTCTTTTGTCTTGCCTGCGAATATGGGAAACTAGGCCGCTTGAAGGAGACTCAGTGCATGCGGCTACTCACTCTTATCCTGCTCCTCCTGTTGGGAGGGCTGCAATATGACCTCTGGCTGGGGAAAAACGGCCTCTCCGACTATCGGGAACTCTCCACCGCCATCGAGCGGCAGCAACAGGACAACCTGGTACTCAAGGATCGCAACAGTCTGATTTACCGGGAAATCGACGATCTTACCTCTGGCCTTGAGGCCATCGAGGAGTTGTCGCGCAACGATCTTGGCTATATCAAGCAGGGCGAGACCTTCTACCGAATCATTCCCAAAGAAAAGGATCAGGTGACGGAGCCTGATGGTGCCCCCTACGATGACTGATAGCCTGAGCGGCCTGACCGCCATCGTCCCGGCTGCCGGTATTGGTAGTCGCATGGGGGCCAGTTGCCCCAAGCAGTACCTGTCCCTGGCAGGGAAATGCATTCTGGAGCACACCCTGGAGCGTTTGCTCTCCCATCCCGCCATCGCCCGTGTGATCGTGGCGCTGGCGCCCCACGACAGCTGGTTTGAGACCTTGACCGTGGCCACTGACCCGCGGGTGCTGCGAGTGGAAGGGGGAAGCGAGCGCGCCTTCTCCGTGCTCAATGCGTTGCACGTGGCAGAAGGGGAGTGGGCACTGGTGCATGACGCCGCCCGGCCCTGTCTGACCCATGAGGATCTCGATGCGCTCATTGTTGCCGCCATGGCCTCTGGCGGTGCCATCCTCGGCAGCCGGGTGCGCGATACCATGAAGCGCACCGATGCG
Source organism: Aeromonas sp. s1(2024) (assembly GCF_040908005.1). Taxonomy (NCBI): domain Bacteria; kingdom Pseudomonadati; phylum Pseudomonadota; class Gammaproteobacteria; order Aeromonadales; family Aeromonadaceae; genus Aeromonas; species Aeromonas sp. s1(2024). The sequence goes on from NZ_JBFOCW010000019.1 coordinate 103,316, forward strand.
GCCGGCAATATCCTCGCCACCGTGGATCGCGAGCAGCTCTGGCATGCCCTGACGCCCCAGATGTTTTTGGTCCGCCCCCTCAAGCGGGCGCTGGAGGAGGGGCTGGCGCTCGGCGCTGCCATCACCGATGAAGCCTCCGCCATGGAACGCGCCGGTTTCCCCGTGCGCATGGTGGAAGGGCGGGCCGACAACATCAAGGTGACCCGGCCGGAAGATCTCTCCCTGGCCGGGCTCTATTTACAGCAACAACGTGCGTGCCGGTCGGCACGACCCGATTCATCCCCAGAGGAGCAGGCATGATCCGCACCGGACATGGTTTTGATGAGACAGATTTCCGTGTATTGAGGAGGGCGCAGGCATGATGCGGATCGGACATGGTTTTGATGTTCACAAGTTTGGCGGGGTCGGCCCCTGCATGCTGGGCGGGGTGGCGGTGCCCTATGAACAGGGCCTGCTGGCCCACTCCGATGGCGACGTGGTGTTGCATGCGGTGAGCGATGCCCTGCTGGGGGCCATCGGCGCCGGTGACATCGGCCGCCACTTTCCCGATACCTCAGCCGAATTCAAGGGCATCGACAGCCGCATCCTGCTGCGGGATGTCTTTGCCCGCGTGCAGCGCGCAGGTTATGCCATCGGCAACCTGGATGTGACCATCATCGCCCAGGCCCCCAAGATGGCCCCCCATATCGACGCCATGTGCGCCGTGCTGGCCGCGGATCTGCAATGTGATTTGAACCGGGTGAACGTCAAGGCGACCACCACCGAACAACTCGGATTCACGGGGCGCAAGGAAGGGATCGCCACCGAAGCCGTCGTCTTGCTGGTGAAACAATGATGCTTGAACAACTTGCCTATCTGCACGGGACGCCCACTGCTCGCGGCATCCTCAAGGCCGAGGCCGCCGACTTCGTGGTCAATGAAGATCTCGGGTTTGCACCTTGCGGCGAGGGGGAACACATCTTCGTCCGGGTACGCAAAACTGGCGAGAATACCGCCTGGGTGGCTGGCCTGCTGGCCGATGCGGCCGGGGTTGCCCGCAATGCAGTGACCTGGGCTGGTCTGAAAGATCGCCATGCGGTGACCGAACAGTGGTTCGGCATCCATCTGCCGGGCAAGGGCGAGCCGGATCTCTCGGTCATCGAGAACGACAACATCCGGATCCTTGAGGTGAAGCGCCACAACAAGAAGCTGCGGGTCGGCTATCTCAAGGGCAACCACTTCACCCTGCGTCTCACCGGGCTGGAGCAGGCCGACGGGCTGGAATCCCGTTTGCAGGCGATAGCAACCCAGGGGGTGCCCAACTACTACGGCGAGCAGCGTTTCGGCCGAGGTGGCAACAACCTGGAGGCCGCCAAGGCGATGTTCGCCGGCAAACGGATCAAGGATCGCAACAAGCGCTCCCTCTATCTGTCCGCCGCCCGCAGCATGCTGTTCAATGCCATCGTCAGCGCCCGCATCGAGCAGGGACTGGCCCATCAGCTGCTGGCAGGCGACTGCGTGATGCTCAAGGGCAGCCACTCCATCTTCAGCGAAGAGAGCGTGACTCCCGAGCTGGAGGCACGCCTTGCCTCCGGAGACGTGCAGCTGACCGCTCCCCAGTGGGGCCGTGGCCGTCTGGCGAGCCAGGGCGCGGCTGCCGAGTTCGAGCAAGAAGTGCTGGCTCCTTATGGTGACTGGTGCGAAGGACTGGAGAAAGCCGGGCTGGATCAGGACAGGCGTCCGCTGCTGCTCAAGCCGGAGCAGATGAGCTGGCAACGGGAGGGCGAGGTGCTGACCCTGTCGTTCTTCCTGCCTGCCGGTGCCTTTGCCACCAGCGTGGTACGAGAGTTAATGCTGGCCGAAGAGGCCGATCACGGTTTCAGGAACTCAACCGATGCGAATTCTGGTCAGTAATGACGATGGGGTACACGCCGAGGGCATTCGCGCCCTCAGCGAGGCGTTGCGTGCCTGTGGCGAGGTCGTGGTGGTGGCACCGGATCGCAACCGCAGCGGTGCCAGCCACTCCCTGACGCTGGAAGTACCGCTGCGGGTCACCCGCCTCGATGCGTCCAGTTTTCACGGCATCAAGAGTTATGCGGTCAAGGGGACGCCGACCGACTGCGTTCATCTGGCGGTCAACGAACTGTTGCGCCCTGAGCCCGACATGGTGGTGGCCGGTATCAATCACGGGGCCAACCTGGGGGATGACGTCATCTACTCGGGGACGGTGGCGGCCGCGACGGAAGGGCGTCATCTTGGTTTCCCCTCCATCGCCGTTTCGCTGGTGGGCAAGACTCATTTCGCCAGTGCGGCCCACTACGCCGCCCAGCTGGTGCGGGGGCTGATGGTGCATCCGTTGCCTGCGGATCAGATCCTCAACGTGAATGTGCCGGACCTGCCGCTCGAGCAGATCAAGGGGATCAGGGTGACTCGTCTTGGCAATCGCCACCGGGCGGAGTCGGTGATCCGCACCGAGGATCCCCGTGGTCAGCCCGTCTACTGGATTGGCCCCCCCGGCAACCAGCAGGATGCGGGAGAGGGAACGGACTTTGCCGCCATCGAGCAGGGTTATGTCTCCATCACTCCCCTGACCATCGACATGACGGCCTACGGCAGTCTGTCGACCCTGGGCGCGTGGCTGGATCTGCAGGGATGACGTTGTGATAGTACAGCGCCTGTTGAATCAACTGATTGCCCAGGATGTCCGCGATTTCCGCGTATTGGCGGCGATTGCGAAGGTGCCGCGCCAGCTGTTCGTGGATGAGGCCATGGCCCACAAGGCCTGGGACAATACGGCCCTGCCTATCGGCCATGGGCAGACCATCTCCCAGCCTTACATCGTGGCGCGCATGACCGAGCTGCTGATCCAGAACGATCCAGCCCATGTGCTGGAGATCGGGACGGGATCGGGCTACCAGACGGCGGTACTGGCCCACTTGGTGGAGCATGTCTACACCATGGAGCGGATCAAGTCGCTGCAGTTTCAGGCCCGGCGTAGATTGCGCCAGCTCGATCTGCACAATGTGTCGGCCAAGCACGGCAATGGGTGGCTAGGTTGGCCCAACAAGGGCCCTTTCGACGCCATTCTGGTGACTGCGGCGGCCAGTGAGGTCCCCAAGGCCCTGACCGATCAGCTGGCTGACGGTGGTCGTCTGGTGTTGCCGGTGGGTGATGGTCAGCAGACCCTGCAGCTCATCGAGCGATCGGGCTCCCAGCTCACCAGCCGGATCCTGGAGCCGGTACGTTTCGTTCCCCTGATTGACGGAGATGTCGAGTGAAGTTGTTTTCCCGCCTTTATGTTCTGGTGATGCAGTGGGCACGCCACAAGTATGCCCCCTGGTATCTGGCCATCACCGCCTTTATTGAATCCATCTTCTGGCCCATCCCGGTGGATGTGATGCTGGCACCCATGGCGCTCGGCAAACCTCATCGCGCCTGGCACTATGCCGCGCTGGCCACTCTCTTTTCGGTGCTGGGCGCCCTGTTTGGTTATCTGCTCGGCTATGCCCTGTGGGAGCCAGTGGTGCAGCCGCTGGTGACCTCGGTTGGCTATGAGGACAAGATTGCCCTGGCCGAGCAGTGGTTCGCGCAGTGGGGCATCTGGGTTATTTTTATTGCCAGCTTCACGCCGATCCCCTACAAGGTGTTTACCGTCACGGCTGGCTTGCTCCACATGGCACTGTTGCCTTTCATCCTGACCTCGCTGATCGGTCGTGGCATGCGCTTCTTCCTGGTTGCAGGTCTGATGCGCTGGGGCGGCGAGAAGATGGAGCGCAAGCTGATGCACTATGTGGATGTGCTGGGCTGGCTCTGTATTGGTTTGGCCGTTGCGGCCTATTTCTGGTTTAGTCGTTAAGGATCCACTATGTGTTCGCGTGTTTGGCAAGGTAGCGGTGTCGTCGTGTTGTCATGGCTGCTGCTTGCCTGTTCCTCCAGCAAGACTGCGGCTCCGGTGCACAGCCTGGGCAATGATCAGGTCGCTTCGACCATCCCCGTGCGTCAAGGTATGACCAAGCCCGGCATTGCAGGCAACGGGTACACCGTGGTCAAAGGAGACACTCTCTATTCCATTGCATTTCGTTCTGGCATGGATGTGGCTTCGCTTATCAGCATCAATGGCATCACTCCCCCCTATAACATTTATCCCGGCCAGCAGCTCAGGCTCGATGGCGCTTCCGCCCCTATGGCGGTGGCAACCGTCGGCAGCCCTGTCAGTCGTGGCAGCGTGACGGGGTCTGGCAGTTACGAGGTGCGCCGTGGCGATACATTGAGCAGCATCGGTCGCCAGTTCGGTCTTTCCAACCAGGCGTTGGCCCAGCGCAACAACCTCCAGGCTCCTTATGCATTGCACGTGGGCCAGGTGCTCAATGTGGGGGGAGCGGGTTCCTCGGGTGGTCAGATGGTGGCAGCAACCACACCGGTTGTGACCAGCACGGGGCCCAAACCCCTGGCCACGGCTCCGGCAGGTACGACCACACCATTTATTGCTCAGAAAACGATTGCTCCTGCCTCGTCAACAGCATACGCTCAGGCGAAAGAACAAAAAACCGTCAGTTCCTCGTCAACACTCTCCTGGCATTGGCCGACCAAAGGGCGGATCGTTGAAGGCTTCTCCGTTGCGGAACAAGGCAACAAGGGCATCGACATTTCCGGCCAGAAGGGCCAACCCATTTACGCTGCGAGCAGCGGCAAAGTGGTCTATGCGGGCAGTGCACTGCGAGGTTATGGCAAGCTGATAATTCTCAAGCACAACGATGACTACCTCTCCGCCTACGCTCACAACGATGAGTTGAGGGTCAAGGAGGGAGACACCGTGAAGGGCGGAGCGGTTATCGCCAATATGGGTAGCACGGATGCGCCGGATGTGCGCTTGCACTTTGAAATCCGGTACAAAGGCAAGTCGATCAACCCGATGGGCTATTTGCCAAAGCGTTAACTCAGAGAGCTGAGTCTTACTCTGGTGTAGGTCAGGGAGAGATATCATGAGCCAAGAACAACTGGTAATGCAGGATGCAGAGTTAGAGTTCGACGAGGAGCTGGAGGTTCAGGAGGAAGAAGAGGTTCAGGAAGTGGCGGCCGAAGCCGAAGAAACCATTTCCGATGAACTGATGGCGCCCGAGCTGAACAAGGTAATGGACGCCACCCAGCTCTATCTGGGGGAGATAGGTTTCTCCCCCTTGCTCACGGCCGAAGAGGAAGTCTACTACGCCCGCCGTGCTCTGCGTGGCGACAAAGCGGCGCGCAAGCGCATGATTGAATCCAACCTGCGCCTGGTGGTCAAGATTGCCCGGCGCTACAACAACCGCGGCCTGGTGCTGCTGGATCTCATCGAAGAGGGCAACCTCGGTCTTATTCGCGCGGTCGAGAAGTTTGACCCCGAGCGAGGCTTCCGTTTCTCTACCTATGCCACCTGGTGGATCCGCCAGACCATAGAGCGGGCCATCATGAACCAGACCCGGACCATTCGTCTGCCCATCCATGTGGTCAAGGAGCTGAACGTCTATCTGCGCACTGCGCGCGAGCTTTCCCATCGTCTCGACCATGAGCCGACCGCCGAGGATATCGCCTCTGCACTGGATCGCTCTGTGGACGATGTGAATCGCATGCTCAAGCTCAACGAGAAGATCACCTCGGTGGATACTCCCATTGGTGGCGATCGCGACAAGGCGCTGCTGGATGTACTTTCCGACGAGCGCGGCATGGGGCCCGAGCTGGAGTCCCAGGAAGATGACATGCGCAGCAGCATAGTGCATTGGCTGGAGGAGCTGAATCCCAAGCAGCGCGAAGTGCTGGCCCGCCGTTTCGGTCTGCTCGGCTATGAACCGGCCACCTTGGAAGACGTGGGCGCCGAGATTGGTCTGACCCGCGAGCGGGTGCGTCAGATCCAGGTAGAAGGGTTGCGCCGCTTGCGGGAGATCCTGCTGGGGCAGGGACTCTCCATCGAAGCGTTGTTCCGCACCAACTAAACGGGTATGAATACCGTCATCAAGATGAAAAAGGGGCCGCAGGCCCCTTTCTTTTTGTCGTGGATCGTCAGGATCACACCGGATCCAGGGTATCCAGCGGCCAGCGCGGCACGGCCTTGACGACCAGGGGTTCGAAGACTCCCGCCTTAAGGCGTTGCATGCCTGCATAGGCGATCATGGCGCCGTTGTCGGTGCAGTATTCGGTGCGCGGGTAGAAGACTTCACCTTTGAGGCTCTCCATCAGCTCGGCCAGCTGGGCGCGCAGATGACGGTTGGCGCTGACGCCGCCTGCCACGACCAGACGATTGAGACCGGTCTCTTTCAGGGCACGACGGCACTTGATGGCCAGGGTGTCGACCACTGCATCCTCAAACGCCCGGGCGATGTCGGCACGGGTCTGCTCGTCGTCGCCATTGGCTGCTATGGTATTGGCGGCAAAGGTCTTGAGGCCGGAGAAGCTCATGTCGAGCCCGGGACGGTCGGTCATGGGACGCGGGAAGGTAAAGCGTCCAGTGGTGCCCTTTTCTGCCAGCCGGGAGAGCAGCGGACCACCGGGGTAGTCCAGACCCATCAGCTTGGCGGTCTTGTCGAACGCCTCACCGGCGGCATCGTCGATCGATTCGCCCAGCAACTGGTAGCTGCCGATGCCATCGACCCGAACCAGCATGGAGTGCCCGCCGGAAACCAAGAGCGCCACGAAGGGGAACTCGGGGGCCTTCTCTTCCAGCATGGGGGCCAGCAGGTGACCTTCCATGTGGTGTACGGCGATGGCCGGCTTGTCCCAGGCCATGGCCAGCGAGCGGCCTATGGTCGCCCCGACCAGGATGGCGCCAACCAGACCTGGCCCCGCGGTATAGGCGATGCCATCGATGTCATCCTTGCCAAGTCCGGCCTCTTTCAAGGCGGCCTGGATCAAGGGGATCGTCTTGCGTACATGGTCCCGGCTGGCGAGCTCGGGAACGACGCCGCCGTAGTCCGCATGCAGCTTGACCTGGCTGTACAACTGGTGGGAAAGGATCCCTTTTTGATCATCGAAGATCGCGATCCCGGTTTCGTCACAGGATGTCTCTATGCCCAATACACGCATTGCTAAAAAATTTCACTGCTAAAATGAGACGGCTATGGTAACCTTCGCGGGTTTTTTAAACCAGAGCGATCTCTGCGGGTTTACTTTCATTCCCTGTCCAGAGTATAATTTCGCACCATTTTAAGACATGCTGATCGATTGAAGGTCAGCTAACAATTTATCACTGAGGTGAAAGGCACATGCCAGTAATCAAAGTCCGTGAAAATGAGCCGTTTGACGTTGCTCTGCGTCGCTTCAAGCGTTCTTGCGAAAAGGCCGGTATCCTGTCCGAAGTTCGTAGCCGTGAGTTCTACGAGAAGCCGACTACCATTCGCAAGCGCGCCAAAGCGTCCGCTGTCAAGCGTCACGCCAAGAAGCTGTCCCGCGAAAACGCACGTCGTATCCGCCTGTACTAATCAAGGGATCATGCCGTGTCTCTGAAGGATCAACTCAAGGATCAGCAAAAGCTCGCCATGCTTGCCAAAGACAAGCCTCGGTTGGGTGCTATCCGCTTGTTGATGGCAGAAATCAAGCAGCGTGAAGTCGATACCCGTGTCGAGCTCAATGATGAAGAGATCCTCGCTGTCGTGACCAAAATGGTCAAACAGCGTCGCGATTCCATCAGCCAGTTTGAAGCTGCCGGTCGCCAGGATCTCGCCGACAAAGAGTCCGCCGAGATCGTTGTGCTGCAGGAGTTCCTGCCACAACAGCTGACCGCAGACGAAATTGCCGCCCTGATCGAGCAAGCCATCACTGAAAGTGGTGCTGCCGTCATGGCTGACATGGGTAAAGTCATGGCTGTCTTGAAGCCAAAAATTCAGGGGCGTGCCGATGTCGGCGCCGTCAGTGCTCAGGTGAAAACCCGCTTGGCGTAACAGGCAACTCTCTTGTTTGGTCGAAGAAGCCGTGCTTCCCACTGGAATGCGCGGCTTTTTTATTTCCTATGCAATGAAACAGGACGGTTATGGCTGGCAGGATCCCGCAATCCTTTATCGATGATCTGCTCGTACGCACGGACATAGTCGAGTTGATCGACTCCCGTGTGCGGTTGAAGAAAGCCGGTAAGAACTACCAGGCTTGCTGCCCTTTTCATAACGAAAAAAGCCCCTCCTTTACCGTCAGCCAGGAGAAGCAGTTCTATCACTGTTTCGGTTGTGGTGCCCACGGCAATGCCATCGGCTTTGTCATGGAGTACGACGGCCTGGAATTCCCCGATGCCATCGAAGAGCTGGCAAGCCTGCACGGTATGCAGGTCCCCCGTGAGCAAACGGCGAGTGGATCAAGCCATAGCCAACCAGCCGTCAGCAAGGATCTGTTCGAGCTGATGAACCAGATTGCGCGCTTCTACGAGAGCAATCTCAAGAACGCGCCTCAGGCGGTGGAGTATCTGAAAGGCCGGGGCCTGACTGGCGAGGTGGTCAAGCGCTTCAACATCGGTTATGCCCCTGGGGACTGGGATCAGGTGCGTCGCCGCTTTGGCGCCAGTAGGGATCACGAACAACTGCTGATTTCGGGCGGTATGCTGATCCCCCGTGACAGCGGCCCGGGCAGCTACGATCGTTTCCGCGATCGCATCATGTTTCCGATCCGGGACAAACGCGGTCGGGTCATCGGCTTCGGTGGCCGAGTGCTGGGGGATGGCACGCCCAAGTACCTGAACTCCCCCGAAACCCCCATCTTCCACAAGGGGCGAGAGCTGTTCGGCCTTTATGAGGTCAAGCAGGCACACAAGGATCCGCGCCGGATCCTTGTGGTGGAAGGCTACATGGATGTGGTGGCGCTCGGCCAGTACGACATCGACTATGCGGTGGCGGCACTGGGGACTGCGACCACCAGCGATCACATCCACACCCTGTTCCGTACCACGGCAGAGGTGGTCTGTTGCTACGACGGCGACAACGCCGGTCGGGAAGCGGCCTGGCGGGCGCTCGATAACGCGCTCTCCCACCTGCAGGACGGCCGTGAACTCAAGTTCGTCTTTTTGCCGGATGGCGAGGATCCCGACTCGCTGGTACGCCAGATCGGCAAGGAGGGGTTCGAAGCGCTGCTCGACAAGGCCCAGTCGTTTGCGGATTTCATGTTCGAACGCCTCGGGCGCGATGCGGCTCTTTCCGGTGAGGCAGGCAAGTTTGAAGTGGCCAACAAGGCCGCCGAGCTGATTCGTCGGGTACCGGAAGGTTTCACTCGCGAGGGGTTGATTACCCGACTTTCCAGCATGATGCGCTGGGGAGAAAACAAGCAGCGGATTGCCGAGCTGTTTGCCCGCAACAGCCAGCCCAAGGCGGAAGTTAACAAACCCAAGGCGACCAAACTGACGCCGATCCGCAGGGCTCTGGCCCTGATGGTGCAGTATCCGGCGATCACCGCCGAGCTGCCGGCCATGCCCGAGTTGGCCGGGCTGCGCCTGCAGGGGATCCCTTTCCTGCTGCAACTGCACCAGCAGATCCTGATCCAGCCGGGAGTGACAACGGGTATCCTGCTGGAGCATTGGCGCGGCACAAAAGAGGGAGAAATACTTGCCCAGCTGGCGATGCATGACCTGTTTGAAGAGGTAAAGCTCGACCAGGAGCCCGATATTCTGGGAGAATTGCAGGATACCTTTGTCGGTTTCATCAACCTTTTCCTGAAGCAACGGATCGAAGAATTGCAGGCCAAGGTGGCGCAGGAAGGGCTAAGCTCTGAAGAAACTCAGGAGCTGATGATGCTGATCAGAGAGGTGCAGATTGAGAAAAGAAATGAGAGTGGGGCTTGATATTTGAGTGAGCAGTCCCAATATGAATAGCGTTGCCCGAATCGACGGGATTGAAAGCAAACACTTTATAACCACCTGGCCCCGACAACACTGCGGGCAGGGGTTTCTCATGACCGACGCCGCAACCAGACATAGCATGTCTGGCGGTTTTCTATTAGAATTGGCTATTTGCGCAGCAGCGCACTGTACGCGCAACCTAGCAACACCAACCGGATGAGTTCTATGGAGCAAACCCCGCAGTCTCAGCTTAAACTCCTCGTTGCCAAAGGTAAAGAACAGGGCTACCTGACCTATGCCGAGGTGAACGATCACCTCCCGCAAGACATTGTCGATTCAGACCAGATCGAAGACATCATCCAGATGATCAACGATATGGGCATTCAAGTGGTTGAAAACGCTCCGGATGCCGATGACCTTATAATGGCTGAAGGTGGTACCGCCGATGAGGACGCTGCCGAAGCAGCGGCCCAGGCTCTGGCATCTGTTGAATCTGAGATTGGTCGCACGACCGATCCCGTCCGCATGTACATGCGGGAAATGGGTACCGTCGAACTGCTGACCCGCGAAGGCGAGATCGACATCGCCAAGCGGATCGAAGACGGTATCAACCAGGTACAAAGCTCCGTCGCCGAGTACCCTGAAGCCATCACCTATCTGCTCGAACAGTACGACAAGTACGAAGCCGAGCAGCTTCGCCTGTCCGACATCATCTCCGGCTTCATCGATCCGAACGAAGTGGATGACGTGGCGCCGACCGCCACTCATATCGGCTCCGAGCTCAGCGAGGACGACCTCGCCGACGAAGACGAAGACGAAGATGAGGACGAAGACGAAGACGGTGACAACTCCGACGATGACGGCGACGGTGGCCCGGATCCGGAAGTCGCTCGCGAGAAATTCGGCGAACTGCGTGCCCAGTACGAGGTGACTCGTCTCTCCATTCAGCAGAATGGTCGTGCCCACGACGACACCCAGAATGCCATCGCCCAGCTGGCCGATGTCTTCCGTCAATTCCGCCTGATGCCCAAGCAGTTCGATCGCCTGGTCAACAATATGCGGGAGATGATGGAGCGTGTCCGCGTGCAGGAACGCATCATCATGAAGCTCTGCGTTGAGCAGGCCAAGATGCCGAAGAAGACCTTCGTCGCGGCCTTCACCAACAACGAGTGCGAAACTGCCTGGTTCGAATACCAGAAGCAGGCCGGCAAGGCGTGGTCTCCCCGTCTGCTCGAGATGGACGAAGAAGTACTGCGTTCCATCGGCAAGCTGCAGCAGATCGAAGAAGAGACCGGTCTGTCCATCGCCCAGATCAAGGATATCAACCGCCGCATGAGCATTGGTGAGGCCAAAGCCCGCCGTGCGAAGAAAGAGATGGTTGAGGCCAACCTGCGTCTGGTTATCTCCATCGCCAAGAAGTACACCAACCGCGGTCTGCAGTTCCTGGATCTGATCCAGGAGGGCAACATCGGTCTGATGAAGGCGGTCGACAAGTTCGAATATCGTCGCGGCTACAAGTTCTCGACCTATGCCACCTGGTGGATCCGTCAGGCCATTACCCGCTCCATCGCGGATCAGGCCCGTACTATCCGTATCCCGGTGCACATGATCGAGACCATCAACAAGCTCAACCGCATCTCCCGCCAGATGCTGCAGGAGATGGGTCGTGAACCGAACCCGGAAGAGCTGGCCATGCGCATGGGCATGCCGGAAGACAAGATCCGCAAGGTACTGAAAATCGCCAAGGAGCCCATCTCCATGGAGACGCCCATCGGTGATGACGAAGACTCCCACTTGGGCGACTTCATCGAAGATACCACCCTGGCTCTGCCAGCGGATGCGGCCACCAGCGAGAGCCTGCGCAACGCGACCCGCGAAGTGCTGGCCGGGCTGACCGCACGGGAAGCCAAGGTACTGCGCATGCGCTTCGGTATCGACATGAACACCGACCACACCCTCGAGGAAGTGGGCAAGCAGTTCGACGTCACCCGTGAGCGTATCCGTCAGATCGAAGCCAAGGCCCTGCGCAAACTGCGCCATCCGAGCCGCTCGGAAGTGCTGCGCAGCTTCCTGGACGAGTAGTCCCGGGTTCTGTCAGCCTGACATTGCAACAAAAAGCCCCGCCATGCGGGGCTTTGTTTTATCCGTGCTGGCATGGGCGTGAAGAGGGGTCATGGAACCGCTTGAATATGGATGAAATCTCGCCAAGTGGTTGATCTGACTATGGACGGGGTATCCGCCATCCCCTATAATCCACGCCGCTAACCAGCATCAATGGCCCCTTAGCTCAGTTGGTCAGAGCAGTCGACTCATAATCGATTGGTCGTGGGTTCAAGTCCCCCAGGGGCCACCATTTTCAGAAAAAGCCGCTCTTTTGAGCGGCTTTGTCGTTTCTGGCGTTCACCAGCGTCTGTCCAGATCCTCGGCATAGAGCGCCATGGCGCGCCGGTAGGGAAGCAGGGCGGGATCCGTGGTGGTGGTCGCGAGGATCCCCAGCAGCGTCTCCATCCCCTCCTTGCTGCGCCCTAGGTTGTAGCAGGTCATGGCGCGAAACACCTTGAACTCCACGGCATCGGGGAAGCGGGCCAGGGCCTCGTCAAAGGTGGCCAGCGCCTCGGCATGACGGCCCGTGGTGCGATAGGAGCTGCCAAGTCCAAGCAGGGCCCCGCGCAGCGACGCCTCGCCAAGCCCCAGCGACACGGCCTTCTGATAGAGCGGAATGGCCTCGGCCTCTCGCCCCAGCATGTCGTGCAGTCCGGCCACTTCGTAATGCAGCTCGGCGTGGGCCGGGTGCGCGATGAGTTGCAGCAGACCGTGCTGACGGGCTTCCTCGATCCGTCCCTCGGCCTTGAGGGTGTTCAACTGTTTCATATGTGCTCCTGCATGGGGATGAAGGATCAGTATGCCTGCCGACAGGCTGGCGGGGAACGGGTCATGGAGCCATGAAAAAGGCCTCCCGCCGATGGCGGGAGGCCTGGCTCGGCGCCGGGGCGCAATCGCCCTGGCGTGTGTCCAGCCTTACTGGGCGCTCAGGCTGTAGGCCAGGGTCTGGTCGTTGAAGCGCACCACATAGGCACCGACCACTGCCGTGGTGATGTCTGCCCCGGCCAGCTCGGCCACGCCATCCTTGTTGGTGTCGCCGTAGTTCTGGGTCCAGTCCCCCTTGACGTCGAACTTGAAGCGCTGGCCACCGTTCCCATCACCGCTGCCGGTGAAGGTGACGCTGGCCTGCCAGAGGTGATCCCCGACCAGGGACATGGGGGTGGTGCCCCAGTTGTTGGTGGTGCCGCGAATGTTGAGGCTGGCGACATTCTTGGCATAGGTGACGCTCACCGGAGTCAGGCTGTATTGCAGGGTCTGATCGTTGAAACGTACCCGGTACTGGCCGGTGACCGAGGTCAGGATGTCACTGCCGGTCAGTTCGGCCACGCCGTCCTTGTTGGTGTCGCCGTAGTTCTGGGTCCAGTCCCCCTTGACGTCGAACTTGAAGCGCTGGTTAGTCTGACCGTCGAAGGTGACAAGGGCTTCCCACTGATTGTCGGCGATCAGCGTCATGGCAAGGGATCCCCAGGCATTGGGGGTACCGCGGAAGTTCAGGGTGGGCAGTACGCTGGCGTAGGTGCCGTTGTCGTCGGTGACGGTCACGGTGGCGCTGGCACTGGCGGTCAACCCTTCCGCATCGGTCACGGTGACCGTCACGGTATGGGTACCCGGGGTATCGAACCGGACTGTCTCCGTGGTGGCGGTGCCCCCGCTGGACCAGCTGTAGCTCACCACGCCGCCATCATCGCTGGAAGCGGAGGCGTCGAACACCACGCTCTCCCCCGCCTTGACGCTTAGGGTTTTGGGAGAGAGGGCGGCGACCGGTGCCTGGTTGCTGGTGAGGGGGGTGACCGTGTAGCGCAGATCGCTCTCGCTCAGGGTGATGCGGTAGGTGCCCGCCCCGCTGACCAGGATATCCTTGCTGCTGCCCTTGTCGGCGATGCCATCCCCTTCGTTGTCGCCGTAGTTCTCGGCCCAGTTGCCGAAGACGTCGAACTTGAAGCGCTGGGCACCGGTGGCGTCACCGGTGCCGGTCAGGGTGAGGGTGGCGGACCAGACACGGTTGGCATCGACGGTCATGGGGGTGTTGCCCCAGGCGTTGTGGGTGCCGCGCAGGTTCATGCTGCTGAACTTGTTGCCCGGCAGGACGGAACCGCCGCAGGGGCTGGCCTTGGTGCAACCGGCGATGATGGCGGCCGCCTTCATGCCGGGGACGTTCAGGCTGGCCTTGCCGCTACCATCGACGGTGACATAACCGCCGCTGCAGTAGTCATTGCCCCCCAGGAGGTTGCAGTACTCGCCGGCCGGCAGGCCGGTCTGCACCGAGGCCACCAGGCTGCCGCTCTCGTTGTTGATGGCGACGAAGCCCTTGTCACCGCGGCTGAAGGCTATCTGGTTGTTGCCGTTGTCCCACCAGTTGCTGACGGGCTGGCCTTCGGTCCGGTTGTGGAACAGGGCCATGTTCATGATGGTCGGTCGGCGCTGTTCGCAGTTCCACTGGCTGTCCGTGCAGGGCGTGCTGCCCGGCGCCCCCTTGTCGGTTTCATAGGTGCCCATGTTTTCGAAGCGATAGCCCGACATTACCTGCTTCCAGCCATAGGGCCAGGCCATCATGAAGGTGTTGGCCAGATCGTAGCGGGCACCGCTCATGAAGGTGAGCATGCCGCCACCGCCGTGGCCGCGTTCGCGGTCGTGGTTGACCACGAAGACGAAGGCCTTGTTGGAGGGGAGCAGGCCCCAGCTCTCGCCCAGGGTTTTGAGGTTCTTGATCTGGCCGTTGAAGTTGGCGGCGAGATCGGTGCCATATTTGAAGTCGGTGACGGTGTCGATGTAGGTGTAGCGGCCCGGCTGAATGTCGGGGGACTCCCCGCCTGCGCCGATCACCTCCAGGTAGGCTCTGGGGCTGCCTGCCTTGTCGAGGATGGCCTTCACATCGGCCGGCGCCATGTGCTTGGCCGCATCGATGCGAAAGCCCGCCACGCCCCAGCCGAGCAGGGTCTTCATGTAGGTGGCGATCTGATCCTGGACGTAGGATGAGCCGGTATTGAGGTCCGGCATGCCGTAGAGGGCGCCGTTCCAGACGTTGTTGCTGTCGCCGTAGTTGGTGATGTCGCCGCTGTGATGGAAGTCGTTGTAGCCGAACTGGGGATATTGGTATTGCCCCGAGTTGTAGCTGCCGCCGCCGGTGGCGGTGCCCGAACCCGATGCCAGCTGGTTGAAGACGGCGTCGGCATAGACCTTGACCCCGGCCGCGTTGCAGCGGGCGATCATGCTTCTGAGCTCTGCCTCGCTACCACCGAAGCTGTTGAAATTCTTGAAGCTGACCGGTTGATAGACGGTCCACCAGACCTGGCTGCCCTGCTTGTGCTCGGCGGGCGGGGTGATCTGGACGCCACCGAACCCCTTGGGCCCGAGCACGGTCTCGCACTCGTTGGCGATGTCGTTGAACTTCCATTGGAACAGGTGAACCATGACTCCTTCGGCGCTGGCAGTGTGGCTGAAAGAGCCGAGTGCCGCCGCCAGCAGGGCGGTTCGAAACAGTGTGTTGTGCATGACGATTTTCCCTTCGATCTTGTTATTGACGTATCACTGTCGTGTAGTCGAACGGACAACAAACAACCTCGTTCAGCTCCGTAGCATTCATGAAATCGATGTGGTTGAAAATCGAACAAGCTGAATTAATTAAGAAATGTGAATGAAAATGCTTTCATGCCATTCGGTGGCAGCAGGAGGGGGCAGAGGGGGGCAGATCGGTGCGAGATCCAGTCAAGCAGGTAGCGAAGGGGATGAACAGGGGCCCCGCAGGGCCCCGTGAACGTTCAGACGTTGGGTTCCTGCTGCCCGGCACTGGCCCGGGCACGACGCCCTGGCAGCATGCGGGTGACCAGGTTGCTGCGCTGGCGCCAGGAGGTGTAGGCGATGGCGCACAGGTGCAGGGCGATCATGCCCTGGAGTGCCCAGGTGCACCACTCGTGCCAGTCGTCCGCCCCCAGATCGAAGCCGGTCTCGGTGTTCTGGAACCAGCCGGTCCCTGCGGTGGCGAGTACCAGCAGCCAGAGTGCCCAGACCGCCAGCTTGCCGCTGCCGTGATGGCCCGGGGTGGGCGGGGTCCGTTCGCGCAGGGCGTCGGCCTGATGGCGAAAATCCTCCCGGCTCGGGATGAGGGCGCGCAGGCGGGCGTGGCCGCGAGCGAAGGTGAGCCCCCACAGCAGGCGTATGCCGATGAGCACCATGACGGCGTATCCCATCCGCTCGTGCCACTCCTCGCCCGCCTCGTTGAGCCAGAGGTTGCCGATACAGATGGCCGCCACACCCCAGTGGGTGAGGCGCACCAGAGCATCCCAGTGGAAGGGATCAGCCTTTTTGCTTGGCATAGTTGTGGTACTCCTTCTTCAGGTCGTTGACCTTGGCCAGGTGCTCGCGCGCCTTGGCTTCGTCACCGGCCTGGAGGGCTGCCAGGCTGGCATCCAGCTCGCTCTGCACTTCGGTCATGCCTTCCAGGAACTTCTCCTTCTTGGCGGCGGGCATGTTCTTGCTCTTGGCGACGTCCAGCTGGGCCTTCATCTCCTTGATGTATTTCTCCATGGTGGCCGCGTCGTCGGCCTTGACGGCCTGCTTGTAGTTGAAGCCGATCTTCTTCATCGGCTGCTCCAGATCGCCGGCCATGGCAGGCAGGGCCATCAGGCCGAACATCAGGGGCAGCAGCAGGGGACGCACAGTTTTCAGCATGGGATTTCCTTATGAGACGACGAGATTGCAGGTTGTTATAGCACTCATTTGAGTGCGGTTTCACGCATCATGATGCCATGAAAGGGCGATCATTGTATGAAGAAAGTGCGACCAATTGTGACGAATTGTGCAGGGGATTGCTGTGGGAATGTAGCCGAAAGAGAACGGCCACCGGATCTCGCCTCCGGCAGGGATACAAGGGCGCGCATCTGGTCCGGGAAGGGGCTCGCAGGCAGTGAATCATGCTGCCATTATTTATCAAAAATAGATTTTTTAACGTCATGTGAGTTTTTCAGGTGTTTTTGTTTTTGAAAGCCACCATCCATGGATGATTCCACTGCCCGAACAGACGCCGTGCAACAAAAAAAGGGCCCGCAGGCCCTTTGAGTGATCGGGATCCGGCCCTTATTCGGCCTGCTCGCGCTCGATGGCACGCCAGCCGATGTCCTTGCGATAGAAGATGCCGTCCCACTGGATGCGACCAGCCAGGGCATAGGCCCGCTGCTGGGCTTCCTGCACCGTGTGGCCGAGGGCGGTGGCGCACAGCACGCGGCCACCCTGGGTCAGGCTGGTGTGTCCTTCCAGGCGGGTGCCTGCATGGAACACCTTCTCCCCTGCCACTTCGTCCACCGGCAGGCCGCTGATGGGGTGATTGCTGGCGTAGTCGCCGGGATAGCCACCCGCCGCCAGCACCACGCCGATGGCGGCACGGGGGTCATAGACGGCTTCCTTCTGATCCAGCTGGCCGGCACAGGCGGCGAGGCAGAGATCCACCAGATCGGACTGCATCCGCAGCATGATGGGCTGGGTTTCGGGGTCGCCGAAGCGGCAGTTGAACTCGATCACCTTGGGGTTGCCCTCGGCATCGATCATCAGGCCGGCGTAGAGGAAGCCGGTGTAGACGTTGCCCTCGGCAGCCATGCCGCGCACGGTCGGCATGATCACCCGTTCCATCACGCGCTGGTGCACTTCGTCGGTCACCACGGGCGCCGGGGAGTAAGCCCCCATGCCGCCGGTGTTGGGGCCGGTGTCACCGTCGAAGGCGCGCTTGTGATCCTGGCTGGTGGCCATGGGCAGCACGTGCTCGCCGTCCACCATGACGATGAAGCTCGCCTCTTCCCCGTCCAGGAACTCCTCGATCACCACCCGGGCGCCGGCATCGCCGAAGGCATTGCCGGAGAGCATGTCACGCACCGCCGCTTCCGCCTCGTCGAGGGTCATGGCGACGATCACCCCTTTGCCGGCGGCCAGACCGTCGGCCTTGATGACGATGGGAGCGCCCTTCTCGCGCAGATAGGCCAGCGCTGGCTCCACCTCGGTGAAGTTCTGGTAATCGGCGGTGGGGATGGCGTGGCGGGCCAGGAAGTCCTTGGTGAAGGCCTTGGAGCCTTCGAGCTGGGCGGCGGCGGCGGTCGGGCCGAAGATGGTCTGATCGGCGGCGCGGAAGGCATCGACCACCCCTTTCACCAGGGGGGCTTCCGGTCCGACGATGGTGAGGCCGATCTGGTTAGCCTTGGCGAAGGCCAGCAGGCCCTCGATGTCGGTGGCCTGGATGGCGACGTTCTCGATGCCCGGCTCAAGCTGGGTGCCCGCATTGCCCGGTGCCACGAAGACCTGGGTCACTAGGGGGGAGTGTTTGGCCTTCCAGGCCAGGGCGTGTTCACGGCCGCCGTTACCAATGATCAGTACTTTCATCGTCTCGCTCGCTTCTGTCTGAGTTCACTGGCGCTGCGGTGGCACTGCCAGTGGAAAGGATCCGGTGCTAAAGAGGCAGGGCCGCCATCGGCGGCCCTGGGCTGTCAGTGACGGAAATGACGCATGTTGGTGAACACCATGCACATGCCGTGTTCGTTGGCGGCGTCGATCACCTCCTGGTCGCGCATCGAGCCACCTGGCTGGATGACGCAGGAGATGCCCGCGGCAGCGGCGGCATCGATGCCGTCGCGGAACGGGAAGAAGGCGTCGGAGGCCATGACGGAGCCCGCCACGGTCAGCCCTTCATCCTCGGCCTTGATGCCGGCGATCTTGGCAGAGTAGACGCGGCTCATCTGGCCGGCGCCGACGCCGATGGTCTGGCCGTTCTTGGCGTAGACGATGGCGTTGGATTTGACGAACTTGGCGACCTTCCAGCAGAACAGCAGATCCTGCAGCTCGGCCTCGGTGGGCTGACGCTGGCTGACCACGGTCAGATCCCCGAGCGTCACCATGCCCAGATCGCGCTCCTGCACCAGCAGGCCGCCGTTGACGCGCTTGAAGTCAAAGCCTTGCGCCGGGGCAGTCCACTGGCCGCACTCCAGCAGGCGCACGTTCTGCTTGGCGGCGACCGCCTCGCGGGCTGCCTGGCTGATGCTGGGGGCGATGATCACTTCCACGAACTGGCGGGCGACGATGGCCGCGGCGGTCTCGCCGTCCAGTTCGCGGTTGAAGGCGATGATGCCGCCAAAGGCCGAGGTGGGGTCGGTCTGGTAGGCGCGATCGTAGGCTGCCAGCAGGTCGTCACCGATGGCGACGCCGCAGGGGTTGGCATGCTTGACGATGACGCAGGCCGGTTCGCTGAACTCCTTCACGCACTCCAGCGCCGCATCAGTGTCGGCAATGTTGTTGTAGGAGAGGGCCTTGCCCTGCAGCTGGATGGCGCTTGCCACCGAGCCCGGCGCAGCCTGCTCTTCGGCGTAGAAGGCGGCAGCCTGGTGGCTGTTCTCGCCGTAGCGCATGTCCTGCTTCTTGATGAACTGGCTGTTGAAGGTGCGGGGGAAGCGGGACTCTTCGTCGCCTTCCTTGTTTTCGCCGTAGGAGGGCACCAGGGTGCCGAAGTAGTTGGCGATCATGCCATCATAGGCGGCGGTGTGCTCGAAGGCGGCGATGGCCAGATCGAAGCGGGTGGAGAGGGTCAGGCTGTTGCCGTTGCCATCCATCTCGGCGATGACGCGGTCATAGTCGGAGGCCTTGACGACGATGGTGACGTCCTTGTGGTTCTTGGCAGCGGAGCGGACCATGGTCGGGCCGCCGATGTCGATGTTCTCGACGGCGTCTTCCAGGGTGCAACCGGCTTTGGCCACGGTGGCGGCGAAGGGATAGAGGTTGACGACGACCATGTCGATGGGGGAGATAGCGTGCTCGGCCATGATGGCGTCATCCCGGTCGCGACGGCCGAGAATGCCGCCGTGTACCTTGGGATGCAGGGTCTTGACCCGGCCGTCCATCATCTCGGGGAATCCGGTGTAGTCGGACACCTCGGTCACCGGCAGGCCCGCATCGGCCAGCAGCTTGGCGGTACCACCGGTGGAGAGCAGGGCCACACCGCGCGCGTCGAGTGCCTTGGCAAATTCCAGGATGCCAGTCTTGTCAGACACACTCAGCAGTGCACGGCGAATGGGTCGAGCTTGTTCCATCACACTATCGTCCTCAGCATAACGGGGACCGTTCCATGGGAGGCGAGGCTCAACACACAGAGAGTCCCCAAATAAATGGAAGTGGGGGATTTCGCAAACCACTCTCGCCCGGGGCGGCCGTTGGCAAAAGCGTTTTAGGAAATGCCCGCTTGACGCGACGCTCTCTTGTGGGCGCGTATTCTACACAAAAAATGTGACCTGTGGTGGATTTTTTAAAGAGACAAACCCTTGTGGGATGCGGCGTTAAACGTTTTCTGGTGAATTTTTGTGAAACGTTTGTCTTTTCAGTGTTTTGGGGATAAATGGCCGGCAAGTGAGGGGTTAGCTGCTGCTTTCCTGCCTTTGACTGGCAATCGCCGGGCAAAGAGGTGATAGTGGAGGCCGGTTTATATTGAGTACCATGTCGGGAATGTCATGCGGGGGGAGAGGACCATGTATCGGATCGGTGAACTGGCCAAGGCGTGCGGGGTGAAGGCCGACACCCTGCGCTTTTACGAGAAGAACGGCCTCATCTCGCCGGGCATTCGCAACGAATCCGGTTATCGCCTCTACGGGGAGCAGGACAAGCGGCGGCTGGAGTTCATCATCCGCGCCAAGTCGGTGGGCTTTTCCCTCGCGGATATCGGCGAGCTGCTCACCCTGGACACCAACAAGGCCAAGGTCACCTGCCAGGAGGTGAAGGCGGTGGCTGACACCAAGCTCGAACAGGTGGAGCAGAAGCTCCTGGAGCTGACCCGTTTTCGCGAGAACCTGAAGGCCCTCTCCGACATCTGCTGCGGCGGCCCGCGCTCGGCGGAGCACTGCGCCATCCTCGAGACCCTGGAGTCCGGCGCCCCTTCCCGCCACGAGCATCACGACCATGAGCACTGAGCTGCGCCGGCCCCGGGTCTCCGCCTTTCTCGCCCTCTCCCTCGACGGTTTCATCGCCGGGGAGGGGGGCGATCTGGCATGGCTGGCCCCCTATGGTGGCGACGGGCCGGAGGAGACCGGGTACAGCGCCCTGATGGCGAGCGCAGACACCCTGCTGATGGGGCGCAACACCTACGATATCGTAAGCGCCTTTCCCGAGTGGCCCTACGGGGACAAGCCGCTGGTGGTACTGACCCACAGGCCCGCCGACCCCCGTCCTCGGGTCGCGTTCAGGCAGGGGGCGCTGGCGCAGGTGCTGGACGAGTTGTGGCAGGGGGGAAGCCGTCACCTCTATCTGGATGGCGGGGAGCTGGTGAGGCAGGGTCTGCAGGGGGCCCTGGTGGACGAGCTGACCCTGTTCTGGGTGCCGGTCACCCTGGGGGGCGGGATCCCGCTCTTTACCGGGCCTCTCCCCGCAGGGCTGAGACCGGTGTCGAGCGCCGTGCTGCCAAGCGGCCTGGTGCGGGTCGTCTATCACCCCGCCTGACAGCTTGCACGGGGGAGGCAAGAGGTGCACAATCGGCGCGTTTTTCGCCACCTGCCCTTCCAGACAGGGACGACAGGCAAACACGACAACCCCATCAAGGAGCCCATATGGCCAAGAAGAAGGTGACCTGTGTCACCGCCGAACCCGCCTGCGAACATCAGCGCGGCATCATTCAGGACAACCACCTCAAGGCACTGGTGACCTCCCCCCTGTTCCAGGCCCGGGTCGAGCCGAGCAAGAAGGGCAAGGGCAGCTATCAGCGCAAGGCCAAGCACGGCAAGCGGTGGGAGCCCGGCCAACAGCGGATGCAATGCGTCTGCTGTTGAGCGGGTTTCTGCCGCAAGGCATCAGCTAACACAATCAGGGCGCCAATGGCGCCCTGATTGTTGTTCTATTCGCTGGTGCTGACTTGCGGTCTTGACGCAAGAGAGTGAACCCGTGCTCACTCGTCCATAAAGAGTTCGAGCAGCACGTTGAGGTAGCGATGCCCCAAAGGGGTGAGCTGCCAGCTGTCGCCGAGATCCTCGATAAGCTCCTTGGTCTGGGCTATGGTCAGCACAGCCTCCACCCGCTCCAGCGCCAGCCCGGTATAGGCCTCGAACTCCGCCTTGGGGGCGGGCTCGAACAGTCTGAACCGGTTCATGAAGTACTCCAGCGGCAGATCGTCCGCCGCTACCTGCCATTGGCTGTCCAGATAGGGGCGGCTGGCGTCCAGATAGCCCTTGGGGTGCTTCACCTTGGCGGTGCGCAGGATCTGCTGGTTCGCGAGATCCGTCACCTTGCCGTGGGCGCCGCAGCCGATCCCCAGATAGTCGCCGAAGCGCCAGTAGTTGAGGTTGTGGCGGCACTGATACCCCTCTTTGGCATAGGCCGAGATCTCGTACTGCTGATAGCCCCGGGCGGTGAGCATGGCGTGGCCCTGCTCGTAGATGTCCCACAGAGTGTCATCTTCCGGCAGTGTGGGCGGCTTGGAGGCGAACGCCGTGTTCGGCTCTATGGTGAGCTGATACCAGGAGAGGTGCGGCGGCGCGCAGTCGATGGCCTGCTGCAGGTCGTACAGCGCATCGTCCAGGCTCTGATCCGGCAGGCCGTGCATCAGATCCAGGTTGAAGGTGGGAAGCTTGATGGCATGGGCCAGGGCGGCGGCCTTGCGCGCCTCTTCCGGGCCGTGGATGCGCCCGAGCCGGGTCAATTTTTCCTGCTGGAAACTCTGTACCCCGATGGAGATGCGGTTGATGCCGGCCCGCTGGAAGCCGGCGAACTTGTCCGCCTCCACGGTGCCGGGGTTGGCCTCCATGGTGATCTCGCAGTCCGCAGTGAGTGCGATGCGTGCGCGCACCCCGTCCAGCAGCGCCTGCATGGCCTCCACGGAGAGCAGGCTCGGCGTGCCACCACCGATAAAGATGGAGGAGAGGGGACGCCCTTGGGCCCAGTGCAGATCCTGCTCAAGATCCTCCAGCAGGGCCGCCACGTACTCGAGGTGGGGCAGCTCCCCCTTCTGGGCGTGGGAGTTGAAGTCGCAATAGGGGCACTTCTGGACGCACCAGGGCACGTGGATATAGAGGGAGAGGGGCGGCAGTTGCAGCATGGGGTTTCCAGTATTCAAAAAATCAAAAGGGGTCGGGTGGCCCTGGTTGCCGGTGACAACGGACGGGGCGCCGCGAACGAAACGGGGGCCGACGGCCCCCATTGTAGATGACAACGCGGCGGGAGACAGCGCCTTAGTTGACCGCCGCCAGGGCCGCCTTCAGCTTGGCCAGGGCCTGGCCGCGGTGGCTGAGCTGGTTCTTGAGCTCCGCCGGCATCTGGGCCGAGGTGCAGTCGTGGTCGGGGACGAAGAACACGGGGTCGTAGCCGAAGCCGTGCTGGCCGCGGGGTTCGTCGATGATCATCCCCTCCCAGCTCGCCTGGCAGATGATGGGGGTGGGATCGTCGGCGTGGCGCATGTAGACCAGAACGCACCAGAAGCGGGCGCTTTTCAGGTAGTCGGGGGCCCCTTGCAGTTCGGCCAGCAGCTTGTCGATGTTCTCCTTGTCGCTGGCTCCGGCGCCGGCAAAGCGGGCGGAGTAGACGCCGGGACGGCCGTGCAGCAGATCCACTTCCAGGCCGGAGTCGTCGGCCACGGCGGGCAGACCTGTGACGCGGGCGGCATGGCGGGCCTTGATGATGGCATTCTCGACGAAGGTGGTGCCGGTCTCGTCGGCATCGGAGACTGCAAACTCGCTCTGCGGGATCACCTGGATCTTCATATCGGCCAGCATGGCGGCCAATTCTTTCACCTTTTTCTGGTTCCCTGTTGCCAGGACAAGCTTGTTCATCACGCACCTCCGCAAAAATAATCTGCGCATTCTATGCGGGGGAGGGGTTTAGTAAAAGCGCCAATTACCCGGGATCCGGTGCCAACGGGGGATCCGGGTTCCACCCCCTGAGAGGTAGAGGAGATACATGTTTCCAGTGGGGAATAACCGAAGTGATTAAATACCATTTCAATTCATTACTCTGAGTCAGTAGACTCGCGGCCCAATCGATATTCCTAGGGCTTGAGGTGACTGATGCCATTGATTCTTTTGCTTGTACTCCTGGTGTTGTTCAGCCCGCTGGCCATCGACATCTATCTGCCTGCCATCCCCCAGATGGCCGAGCAGCTGGGGGCCGAAGTGACCCTGATGCAGGGCACCATCACCTGGTTCCTGTTCAGCATGGGGCTGGGGCAACTGCTGGTGGGGCCGCTGGCCGATCGCTACGGGCGCAAACCCATTGCCCTGGGGGGCGTGCTGCTCTACGGCCTGAGCGCCCTGGCAGCCGGCTTTGCCGCCAGCCTGGGCGAGCTGATGCTGGCGCGAGTGCTGCAAGGCTTCGGGGCCTGCGCCACCTCGGTGGCCGCCTTCTCGGTGGTCCGTGACAGCTATGGCCCCAAGAAGAGCGGTCAGATGATCTCCTATCTGAACGGTGCCATCTGCTTCATCCCCGCACTGGCGCCCCTGCTGGGTGGCTGGCTCACCGCCAAGGCGGGCTGGTCGGCGAACTTCTGGTTCATGGCGGGTTACGCCGTCGTGGTCGGCAGCTGGCTGCTGTGGCGGATGCCGGAAACCCGCCCTGAGGAGACCAGCAGTGCTGGCCCGCTCATCAGTTGGTCCCGCTACAGCCCGGTGCTGCGCTCCCCGAGCTTCCTGTTCAACGCGGCGCTGTGCATGCTGGCGATGGCGGTGATCCTCGCCTACGTGACGGCGGCGCCGGTACAACTGATGGTAACCCTGGGGCTGGACATGAGTGGCTTCAGCTACTGGTTTACCGCCAATGCGGCCCTCAACATCCTGGCCTGCTTCCTGGCCCCGCGCTTCATCGCCCGGGTAGGGCCAAGACGGACCCTGTGCATCGGCCTGCTGGTGCTGCTGCTCTCCGCCATCACCCTGACCCTGGCCATGCACATCCCGCACCCGCTGGCCATGATGGGTCCGGTGTTCCTCTCCAGCATCGGTTTTGCGATGATCCTGGGCGCCGCCGCCGGCATGGCGCTGGCCCCCTTCGGCCACTGCGCCGGGACTGCGGCCGCCCTGCTCGGCCTGTTCCAGATGAGCGGCTCCGGCGCCCTGGTGGGGATCACCGGTTGGCTGATGCCGGATCCCCTGAGCCAGCTGGCCCTGCACATGTGGCTGCTGCTGCCCCCGCTGGTGATGCTGATGACCCGCCAGGGTCGCCGCTTGTGTTTGCAATAAATCCTGTGCTCTGATGAGCACACTCAGGGGGCCTTGAGCCCCCTTCTCTTTTTCAGGCGACCCGCCTGCCTCGCATGATCACAGACCCGTGGAGAAAACCGGATGAGCCACACAATCAACGCCGCCCTGGTGGGATACGGCTTCGCAGGACAGACCTTTCACGCCCCCTTCCTGGCCACGACCCCGGGCCTGACCCTGCGCTGGGTGGTGAGCCGGGATGCCGCCAAGGTACAGGCCGCGTTGCCCGGCACCCGGGTCGGCACCCTGGAGCAGGTGCTGGCCGATGACAGCCTCGATCTGGTGGTGATCGCCACCCCCAACGACACCCATGCCCCCATCGCTCGCGAGGCCCTGCTGGCGGGCAAGCACGTGGTGATCGACAAGCCGTTTGCCCTGGATCTGGCCGAAGCGAAGGCGCTGGTCGAGTTGGCGGAGAAGCAGCAGCGGCTGCTCAGCATCTTCCACAACCGGCGCTGGGACGGTGACTTTCTCACCGTGCGCCGTCTGCTGGCGGAGGGGGCGCTGGGGCAAGTCGCCCAGTTCGAATCCCACTTCGACCGTTATCGCCCCGAGGTGCGCCAGCGCTGGCGCGAGGCGGGCGGCCCGGGCTCCGGTCTCTGGTTCGATCTCGGCCCTCATATCCTGGATCAGTCGCTCCAGCTGTTCGGTCAGCCGGACTGGTTGCAGGCGGATCTGGGCAAGCAGCGCCCCGGGGCCCTGGCGGACGACTACT
The DNA here is from genome assembly GCF_040908005.1 of Aeromonas sp. s1(2024). Lineage (NCBI taxonomy): Bacteria > Pseudomonadati > Pseudomonadota > Gammaproteobacteria > Aeromonadales > Aeromonadaceae > Aeromonas > Aeromonas sp. s1(2024). Next base: position 129,084 of record NZ_JBFOCW010000019.1, read on the forward strand.
TCCATGTGGTGCTGGGTTACGGCGAGATGCGGGTCATTCTGCACGGCAGTTGTCTGGTGTCGGCCGTGATGCCCCGCTTCGTGGTGCACGGCAGTCAGGGCTCCTTCATCAAGTTCGGCATGGACGTGCAGGAGGAGCAGCTCAAGGAGGGCAAGCGGCCTCCGGCGGCGGACTGGGGCGTGGATCCCGCCCCCGGCCAGCTCAGCCAGATCCGGGACGGTCAGCTCGTGCAGCAGACCGTGGCTGGCGAGGCGGGGGACTACGGCGCCTACTATCGCGGTGTCTGCGCCGCCATCCGGGGAGAAGGGGAGAACCCGGTGCCGGCCGACGAGGCCCTGGCGGTGATGGCCTTGCTGGACCTGGCCCGGGAGAGCGACCAGCAGGGGCGGCGCCTGCCTGGTCAGAAGCTGTCTGACTGACGGCGTTATCCGGCAGCGCCGAGAGCCTGACAGAAAGACAATGGCTGACTGGCAATCGTCAGGTAATTGGCGATTTGTTGTGCGAATCTGGTGATGAATGGGTGTTTTATATTAATATTTGTCGTTACAGTAGTGTTTCTTATCATACCAACGAGAAAATATCATTGTGATACGCGTTTTCATCGGCCGCATATGGGGATATATTTCGCGCGCCTTCGGGCTCCAGCGGCCGGTGTGCCGACAGGAGCCGGGGCGTACAGTGATGGTCCCTGCACCATCTCTCCATCTTTTTTTGAGGGTATGCACATGAACAAAGTACTGGTAGCCGGTATCCTGGGTCTGATGTTGACCGCCTGTGGTCAGAAAGAAGAAGCTGCCGCTCCGGCTGCGACCCCGGCCGCAGACGTTGCTGCCACTGTCGAGAAAGCCGCTAGCGAAGCGTCTGCTACCGTCGAGAAGGCTGCTTCCGAAGCTTCCGCTACTGTCGAGAAGGCTGCCGCTGACGTGGCCACCAAGGCTGAAGCTGCCGTGAGCGATGCCAAGGCCAACTAAGCCAGCACCTCATTGAAAAACGGGCCCGGCGCACTCGCGCCGGGCCCGTTTTTTTATAGCCATGACGGGGCGTTGCCCGGTCAGCCGAGGGGTTCCACCAGCAGGATGTGGGAGTCGGCCCCCACCACCTTGACCCGGCTGCCAGCCGGCAGCGGCACGTTGCAGCGCACCGTCCAGACGGTGTCGTCCAGATGCACCCGGCTCATCCCCTGGCTGACCTCGTCCAGCAGGGTCAGCTCGCGGCCCATGTAGCTTTGCATCCGCTCGTTGATGGGAGCGGCGGCATCCAGCCCGGAGCGATCCCGGCGATGCTGCCAGCGCCACCAGGCCCAGGTGGTGAGCAGGGATTGCAGGGCGAAGAGCAGCAACTGCGCCTGCCAGCCAAAGGGCCAGACCAGCAGCAAGAGTCCCACCTCCAGGGCGGCGATGCCGGTCCAGAGCAGAAAGCCCACCGACCCCATCACCTCGATGGCCAGCAGCACGAAGCCGAGTCCCAGCCAGTGCCAGTGGGTCAGCCCCTCGAACAGGGCTGTCATGATTTGCCCGCCTTGCCGTCTTTGTTGAACAGCTCGGCCATGCCCGCCACCGAGCCTATCAGGCTGCCCGCTTCCAGGGGCATCATGATGATCTTGCTGTTGGGGCCTTCACCGATGCGGGCCAGGGCCTCGGTGTATTTCTGGGCCACGAAGTAGTTGATGGCCTGCATGTCGCCCTCGGCGATCGCCTGGGAGACCATGTGGGTCGCCTTGGCTTCCGCCTCGGCGGCCCGCTCCCGGGCTTCGGCGGCGAGGAAGGCGGCCTGACGCTCACCTTCGGCTTTCAGGATCTGGGACTGCTTCTCCCCCTCGGCCTTCAAGATCTTGGACTGGCGCACCCCTTCGGCCTCCAGCACCTCGGCCCGCTTCTGGCGCTCGGCCTTCATCTGGGCGTTCATGGCTTCCACCAGGGCGAGGGGCGGGCGCACATCCTTGATCTCGATCCGGGTCACCTTGATGCCCCATGGGGCGGTGGCGGCATCCATGGTGCGCAGCAGCTTCTCGTTGATGGTGTCGCGCTGGGAGAGCATTTCGTCCAGCTCCATGGCGCCGAGCACGGTCCGCATGTTGGTCATGGTGAGATTGCGGATGGCACTGGTGAGATCATTGACCTCGTAGCCCGCCTTGCGGGCATCCACTACCTGCACGAAGCTGATGGCGTCGATGGTGACGTTGGCGTTGTCCCGGGAGATCACCTCCTGGGCCGGGATGTCCAGCACCTGCTCCATCATGATGATCTTGTGACCGATGCGGTCGATGTAGGGGATCAGCAGGTTGAGGCCCGGGGAGAGGGTGCGGGTGTAGCGGCCGAAGCGCTCCACGGTCCAGTTGTAACCCTGGGGCACTATCTTGATGCCGGCACTCAGGGTGGCGAGTACCAGGAATATGAAGATCCCCAATACAATCAATGACTCATTCATGATTAAGCTCCTTATGAAACACTTTCACTAGCCTAGGGTCTGGTGCCATCCACCACAAGCAGATTCGCTTCTCTATTGCCGCCACACGGCTTTATTAATTACCAAAACGCATTAAAGAGCATTTTTTATTATTTTGAGGGATAAGCGCTCCTGCCTATAGTCGCCCCAGATGTCGCGATGCCGAGGAGCGGGCCCTGATGGATTATTTACCTATGTTTGCCAGGTTGGAAGGCCGCCCGGTACTGCTGGTGGGCGGGGGAGAGGTTGCCCTGCGCAAGGCGCGCCTGCTGCTGGCGGCAGGTGCCCGGATCACCCTGGTCTCTCCCGCGCTCGAGCCCGAGTTCCATGAATTTGCCGGTCGCTTCACCCATGTGGCGGCGCGTTTCGACCCGGCCCACCTGGCAGGGCAGATCCTGGTGGTGGCGGCGACCGACGATCTCGAGGTCAACGCCCTGGTCTACCAGAGCGCCACCGAGCGCGGTCTGTTCGTCAACCTGGTGGATGACCCCGAGCGCTCCAGCTTTATCTTCCCCTCCATCATCGATCGCAGCCCCATCGTGGTGGCCGTCTCCAGCGGCGGTAAGGCCCCCGTGCTGGTGCGTCTGTTGCGCGAGCGGCTCGAGAGCCTGCTGCCCCGCCATCTTGGCGGTCTGGCGGAGCTCTCCGGCCGGGTGCGCCGCCGGGCCAAGCAGGTGCTGGCCTCCCTCTCCGATCGCCGCCGCTTCTGGGAGCGCGCCTTTGCCTCCAACACCCTGGCCGGTCTGATTGAGAAAGCCGATTGGCAAGGGGCCGAGCAGTGGCTGAACGAGGGACTGGACAAAGCCCGTACCGAAGTGGGGGAAGTGGTGCTGGTGGGGGCGGGCCCGGGAGATCCTGGCCTGCTGACCCTCAAGGCGCTGCAACAGATCCAGCAGGCCGAAGTGGTGCTCTATGACCAGCTGGTCTCCCCCGAGATCCTGGACCTGGTGCGCCGCGATGCCACCCTGGTGTCGGTCGGCAAGAAGGCGGGTGCCCACAGCGTGCCCCAGGAAGAGACCAATCGCCTCTTGGTGGAATACGCCAAAGCGGGTAACCGGGTGGTGCGCCTCAAGGGGGGCGATCCCTTCATGTTCGGCCGTGGCGGCGAGGAGCTGGAAGTGCTGGCCGAGGAGGGCATTCCTTTCTCCGTGGTGCCCGGCATCACCGCCGCCGCCGGTGCCACCGCCTATGCGGGCATTCCGCTCACCCACCGCGACCATGCCCAGAGCGCCGTCTTCATCACCGGCCACTGCCAGAAGGAGGGCAAGGAGCCCGACTGGCAGCAGCTTGCGGCCACCAACCAGACCCTGGTCATCTACATGGGGCTGATGCGCTCCGAGCATATCCAGCAGCAACTGGTGAGCCATGGCCGACGCGCCGCCACCCCCATCGCCATCATCGAGCGGGGCACCACCGCCCGCCAGCGGGTGCTGACCGGCACCCTGGCGGAGCTGGCCGAACTGGCCCAGCAGGCGGTGAGCCCGTCGCTTATCGTCATCGGTGAAGTGGTGGCCCTGCGCCAGCAACTCGCCTGGTTTGGCGAACAGGGGCAGGAGGCAGAAAGCGGCCACGAGCTCAAGCTGGTGAGCCTGGCCTGAGAGGCGAGACCCGAATCGATTTGACGGTGCGGCCAAGGCAGCACCGAACTGAACCAACACCGCGCCCTGACCAGGCGCGTTAGCAATGAACCGAGGACCCAGACATGGACCGTGAAAGACTGACCCAACTGCAGCCATCCGATGCACAGAGCATCCGTGCAGGTGTCACCCGCGAGCGACTGACTCACCTGCAGCAACTGGAAGCCGAGAGCATCCATATCATCCGCGAGGTGGCCGCCGAATTTGAAAACCCGGTGATGATGTACTCCATCGGCAAGGACTCCTCCGTCATGCTGCACCTGGCCCGCAAGGCCTTCTACCCGGGCAAGATCCCCTTCCCCATGCTCCACGTGGACACCAACTGGAAGTTCAAGGAGATGATCAAGTTCCGGGACGAGACCGCCAAAAAGTTCGGGCTGGATCTCATCGTCCACAAGAACCCGGACGGTCTGTCCATGGACATCAACCCCTTCGTGCACGGCAGCAGCAAGCACACCGACATCATGAAGACCGAGGGGCTCAAGCAGGCGCTCAACAAATACGGCTTCGACGCCGCCTTCGGTGGTGCCCGTCGCGACGAGGAGAAATCCCGCGCCAAGGAGCGTGTCTACTCCTTCCGCGACAAGTCCCACCGCTGGGATCCGAAGAACCAGCGCCCGGAGCTGTGGCGCGTCTACAACAGCCAGGTCAACAAGGGGGAGAGCATCCGTGTCTTCCCGCTCTCCAACTGGACCGAGCTGGACATCTGGCAATACATCTATCTCGAGAACATCGACATAGTCCCGCTCTACTTCGCGGCCATGCGCCCCGTGGTGGATCGCGGCGGCATCAAGATCATGGTGGATGACGATCGCATGCCCATCGGCCCGGAAGACGAAGTGAAGCAGGAGCTGGTGCGCTTCCGTACCCTCGGCTGCTACCCGCTGACCGGGGCCATCGAATCCAATGCCACCACCCTGCCGGAGATCATCGAAGAGATGCTGATCACCACCTCGAGCGAGCGGCAAGGGCGGCTCATCGACCACGATCAGGCCGGCTCCATGGAGCAGAAGAAGCGTCAGGGCTATTTCTAAAAAAATGTTCTAAGGAATTGCAACATGAACAACCACATTCAGACCGCCATCAGCGAACAGGGCATTGAAGCCTACCTGCACGCCCAGCAGCACAAGAGCCTGCTGCGTTTTCTCACCTGCGGCAGCGTGGACGACGGCAAGAGCACCCTCATCGGCCGCCTGCTGCACGACTCCCAGCAGATCTATGAAGATCAGCTCAAAGCACTGGAGTCCGACAGCCAGAAGCTCGGCACCACCGGCGAGAAGCTGGACCTGGCCCTGCTGGTGGACGGCCTGCAGGCGGAGCGCGAGCAGGGCATCACCATCGACGTGGCCTACCGCTATTTCTCCACCGCCAAGCGCAAATTCATCATCTCGGACACCCCGGGCCATGAGCAGTACACCCGCAACATGGCCACCGGCGCCTCCACCTGCGATCTGGCCATCATCCTGATCGACGCCCGCAAGGGGGTGCTGGATCAGACCCGCCGCCACAGCTTTATCGCGAGCCTGCTCGGCATCAAGCAGTTCGTGGTGGCAGTGAACAAGATGGACCTGGTGGAGTTCAGCCAGGAGGTGTTCGATCGTATCAGCTTGGAGTACCGCGAATTCGCCAAGAAGCTCAGCGTCGACACCATCCACATCGTGCCGGTCTCGGCCCTGGACGGTGACAACGTGGTGAACCCGAGCGACAAGCTGGCCTGGTATCAGGGCGAGACCCTGCTCTCCTTGCTGGAGTCTGCCGAAGTGGAGCGCGAGCTGGAGCGTCATCCGGTGCGCCTGCCGGTGCAGTACGTGAACCGCCCCAACCTCGATTTTCGCGGCTTCGCTGGCACGCTCGCCTCCGGCATCCTGCGGGTGGGCGACAAGCTTGCCGTGCTGCCGTCCGGCAAGGAGAGCACGGTCACTCGCATCGTCACCTTCGATGGGGATCTGGAGTACGCCCTGCCGGGTCAGGCCATCACGGTCACCTTCGCGGACGAAATCGACATCAGCCGGGGCGACCTGCTGGTGGATGCGGCGAAAAAGCCCCAGGTGACCCAGAACGTGCTGGCTCACATCGTCTGGATGGGGGAAGAGTCCCTGCAACCGGGCCGGGTCTATGACGTCAAGCTGGCCACCAAGAAGAGCCGTGGCCAGGTGGAGGCCATCCGCCACCGCATCGAGATCAACAAGCTCGACGAGCTGCCCGCCTCCGAGCTCAAGCTCAACGAGATCGGCCTGTGCGAATTCAGCCTGACCGACCCGGTGGCGTTCGACCCCTACAAGGAGATCCGCGACACCGGCAGCTTCATCCTCATCGACCGGCTGACCAACGTCACCGTCGGTGCCGGCATGATAGTGGAAGGGCTGGCGGCCAAGGTGATGGCAGGGCAGTACAGCGAGTTCGAAGTGGAGCTCAACGCCCTGGTGCGCAAGCACTTCCCCCACTGGCAGGCGCTGACCATCAGCAACGATTCCGGCAAGGAGTAAGCCCATGACCTGGCAACAATCCCTGGTGCTGGGTCTGCTGGCTGCCCTCGTCGCCCTGCTGATCCAGGGCAAACTCCGGCCGGCGCTGCTCTTCTCGGGCGCCGTGCTCATCACCTACCTGAGTGGCCTGGCGGACATCAACGCCGTGGTGGCGGGCTACACCAACAGCGCCCTGCTGACCCTGGTGTTGTTGCTGCTGGTCTCCTTGGCGGTGGAGAAGACCCGGGTCATGAGCTGGTTCGCCAACCTGGTGGGCACCGGCTCCTTCAACAAGGTGCTGGTGAAGGTGTGGTTTTCCACCGCCTTCTTGTCGGCGTTCGTCAACAACACCGCCGTGGTGGCGTCCATGCTGGGGGCGGTCAAGCGCAACCCCAACCATGCGCCCTCCCGGCTGCTGTTGCCCATGTGCTTCGCGGCGACCTTTGGCGGTGTGCTGACCCTGATCGGCACTTCCACCAACCTCATCGTCAACAGCTTCCTCATCAAGATGGGGGCCAAGCCGCTCGGCATGTTCGACTTCTTCATGGTGGGGGCGGGGACCCTGCTGACCGGCCTCATCGCCGTGCTGCTGTTTGCCCGCCACCTGCCTGAGCAGGACACCGAGATGAGCCGGGAATCCGGCTATTTTCTCGAGGCCAAGGTGGGCCCCGGCTCGCCGATGGCCGGGCGCAGCGTCAAGGAGAACGGCCTGCGCAGCCTGAAAAGCCTCTATCTTGCCGAGATCATCCGGGGCAACCAGGTGATCTGCCCGGTGCAGCCGGAACACGAGCTGCACGAGGGGGACATGCTGCTGTTCTGCGGCGACGTGGAGAGCGTCGGCGTGTTGCAGGAGCTCAAAGGGTTGGATCTCTACGGCCAGCACCGCCTCAACGGCCAGCACCTGGTGGAGGTGATCGTCAGCCACAGCTCGCGCCTGGTGGGGCAGACCATCAAGGATGCGGAGTTTCGCACCCATTTCGATGCGGTGGTGCTGGCGGTGCGCCGGGGCGAGACCCAGCTCACCGGCGGCCTCGGCCAGATTGAATTGCACGCAGGGGATACCTTGCTGCTGGCCCCCGGCCCCAAGTTTGCGGGCAACAAGTCCCTCTCCCGGGAGTTCGTGGTGGTGAGCGGGCTGGAGGCCTCCACCCGGCTCGATGCTACGCGCAGCGCCGCCGTGGTGGCGGGGTTCCTTGGGGTGCTGACCCTGTCGGTGCTCGATCTGGTGCCGCTCTTCAAGGGGCTGCTGGTGATGCTGGTGGTGCTGCTCTTCTCCCGCATCCTGACCCTGGACGAGATCCGCCGTCGCTTTCCCCTGGATATCTGGCTGGTGGTGGGCGGGGCGCTCGCCATCGCCGATCAGCTGGAGAAGAGCGGGCTGGCCAAGCTCATCGCCGACTGGCTGATGGGGGAGTTCAACGGGGCCAGTCCCTTTATCGCCTTCGTGGGGATCTATCTGTTTACCCTGGTGCTGACGGAGCTGATGAGCAACAACGCGGCGGCGGCCCTGGCCTTCCCCATGGGATTCCAGCTGGCGCTCAGCATGGACGTCTCCACCATGCCGTTCATTCTGGCGGTGCTGTTCGGTGCGAGTTCCAGCTTTATCCTGCCCTACGGCTACCAGACCAACCTGATGGTCTATGCGGCGGGCAACTACAAGATGCCGGATTACCTCAAGCTGGCCCTGCCGGTCTCCCTGGCCTACAGCCTCGGGGTGATCGTCATGGTGCCCCTGCTGTTTCCGTTTTAAGGTCTGATACCGGGGGATGTGTTAAGGGCTGCTTATGTTAACGCAGCTTTTATCAAGGCTGCTTATGATGCAGGGGAGTGCCAGGGCACTGGCATCCAGGCGTGAGCGCCAATCAGGGGGTTGCATGTGCAATATCAGGGCATCAGCACCTTGCCGCCTCATGGTGCGAGGCGGCTTCCCGCGGTAGCGGACAGTTTTCAGTATCGCGGCGTGAGCGCCAATCAAGGAGTGTTGGATGAGCAATATCGTGTGGCATGCCCATGCCGTCGACAAACAGAGCCGGGCCGAGCAGAAGGGGCAAAAGCCCCTGGTGATCTGGTTCACCGGGCTCTCCGGGGCGGGCAAATCCACCCTGGCGGGGGCGCTGGAGCAGGCGCTGGCCGCCTCGGGCAAGCACACCTATCTGCTGGATGGGGACAATGTGCGCCACGGCCTGTGCGGCGATCTCGGCTTCGATGACGCCGCCCGCCAGGAGAATATCCGCCGGGTCGGCGAAGTGGCAAAACTGATGGTGGATGCGGGCCTTATCGTCCTCACCGCCTTTATCTCGCCGTTCCGTGCCGAGCGGGACCTGGTGCGTAATCTCGTGGGTGAAGGGGAGTTTGTCGAGGTGTTTGTCGATGCCCCCCTTAGCGTGTGTGAAGAGCGTGACCCCAAGGGGCTCTACAAGAAGGCGAGGGCGGGGGAAATTCGCAATTTCACCGGTATCGACTCCGCTTACGAGGCACCCGAGCAGCCGGAAATCCATCTGCTGAACGCCGGCAAGCCGGTGGAAGCGCTGGTGGAGGAGTTGCTGACAGCCTTGCGCCAGCGAGGGCTTATCGACTGATGTCGATGTTCTTAACTGAGTACCGATAGCAGAGGGGGCCTTGGCCCCCTTGTTTATTTCCTGTTAATGATTCCCCTTGTTGTCAATGTTTAACGGCTGAATGGTGCGTGTTATATGACGTTCAAAAGGTGGGTTTTCCTCTGACTAACGCTGTCTTGAGGTATGAGCGACGCTATCACTTGACCTAAACTATTACATCCTCCACACGAAACCCAGCCTTGAACTGAAAATGCCAAGTGTTGGGAATCATTCTCAAGAAATTGTCATGAGAGTTGTTTAATTAATATAACTATTGTTTAGTTGTCGCGGATTGAACCATCAATATTTACGTTGGTATAATCGTTGGGTCTTTTGCTGTGCTGAACATCCCAGTGATCATTATGTAATGTATCCCAAGTCCATTCATTGCCGTGCACATCTAAATACCCTTTATTACTAAAGTTACTCCGTCTTATAGGAGTCCCTGTTTGTAGCCAATTATCATCTGGAACAAAAGGAAACTCGCCTTCATATGGTAGATCCTTCTTATAAACTCGAAGCCATGGATAACATACCTTTATCAAGTCATTACAAGAGTAAACTAATTGGAAGTTATCGGTAATTGAGCTAGTTCCACAAAAATCTGAAGATATGATACCTTCTTGATGCATGCCATTCGGCAACCCAGAGCTACCAAGTTTAATGAGAAAGGCTTCAAATAGTTCATTTACATGTCGAGATGATACATTACAACAATTTATACTAGATCCATTTATAATTGGTGCGGATTTTATTTTTGAATTCTTTATCAAAATCGATTGGATAAGTTCGTTCCACTTTAATACATAACCTCTCCATTCTCTTTCTTGTAATTTATTCCAAGGGAATGATTCATCATACCTATCTAGCCGTCATTCCGCACCTGATTTTGCTATTTTCAGTGCTTGACGGCGATCGGCCGTTCTGATCTATTACTCTCTTTTGCAGGTAGATCATCATGGCCGCACCCGCTATCTCGATCCGTAACCTCGATCACCTTGGTTTGGTCGCCGCACTCTGCCAGGAACTGGGCATTGCCCGCATGATCGATGCCTTGCTCCCCAAAACCCCGCCTTTCAAGGTCTCACATGGTGAAGCCTTGGTCGCCATGATAGTGAACGGCCTCGGCTTTCACAGCAGCACCCTGCACATGTTCCCGCAATTCTTCGCTAACAAGCCGGTTGAGCGCCTGATTGGCCCCGGGATCTGTGCTGATGACCTCAATGATGATGTGCTCGGTCGCTGTCTCGATGCCCTCTTTGAGGCCGATGTCAGCGCCTTGTATCAGGTGATGGCGGCGCAAGTTGTCGAGCGGCTGGGGCTCAAAAGCACCGCAGTGCACCTCGATATTACCAGCTTCCACGTCGATGGCGCCTATGACTGTGCCGATGGGGATCTGGTCGGTAAGCTGCAACTGGTGCGTGGTTATAGTCGTGATCACCGGCCAGAGCTGAATCAAGTGATCCTTGAGCTCATCTGTGAAAATCAGGCCGGCCTACCTGTCTATATGCAGGCCCTGAGCGGCAATAGTAATGACACCAAAGCCTTTGCCCAGACCGTTCGTCGCCATTTGAACAGTCTCAAGGCCGCGCAGGAGTGCCGTTATCTGGTCGGCGATGCCGCACTGTACTGCGCCGATACCTTGCAATTACTGGCGCAACAGCAGCAACTATTTGTGACCCGGGTGCCCGTCACTCTCAATGAGGCAAAGCAGGCCGTGGCAACCATAGGTGCACAACCGCTGACCGCTCTGGGCAATGGCTATCATGGCCGTTGGCAACACGCGAATTATGCCGGGGTCGCGCAACGTTGGTTGCTGGTGCGCAGCGAACAGGCCAGCCACCGCGAGCAGCAGACATTGGCCAAAAACCTGCTCAAAGACAGTACCCGCGAGCTCAAAGCCTTCGCCAAATTGTGTGCCCGACGCTTTGCTTGTGAGGCGGATGCCCAAGCTGAGTTGAGCTGTTTTACCGCCAGCTTGATGCTGCTGCAACTGGATGCCGAAGTGGTAGGTGAACCCGTTTATACAGGACGTGGCAGACCCAAGCGTGGCGAAGAGCCAATTGGCCATCAGTTTCAAATCACTGGGTTGGCGGCAACTAGCCTGGCTTGCGTTGAAGAGGCCCGCAACCAGACCGGGGTGTTCATCCTGGCGACCAATGACCACAGCGATACGCTGACCATGGCCGAACTGTTGGCCACCTATAAAGCGCAGCAGAATGTCGAACGGGGCTTTCGTTTTCTCAAGAGCCCGGAGTTTTTAACCTCCTCACTGTACCTGAAAAAGCCGGAGCGGATTGAAGCGTTGCTCATGGTGATGACCTGTAGCCTGATGATTTACGCAGCGTTGGAGCACCGGATCCGGCAGGGATTAGTGGAGCAGAATCGCAGTGTGGCTGATATGAAAAAGAAACCGACCCAGCAGCCGACGGCCCGTTGGATCTTTTTGCGCTTTGGTGGCATCCATGAATATCGACTGGGAGAAGCTCCGCCACAAGTAACGGAGCTAACAGGAGACCAGCAGATCATTTTGGAGGTATTGGGTGAGCGCTATCGGCAAATTTATTCCTAAATCAGGTGCGGAATGTCGG
>NZ_JBFOCW010000002.1:0-1555 GCF_040908005.1 Aeromonas sp. s1(2024)
GGGGCTAGCCCTCTATTTTCGTTATTTGGTAATGGCTGATAAAGATTATCATTACCGCCTTACTAGCGAAGGTCTTATTGCTATTTATCAAGATTCCATTCCCAATATAGCTTATAAAATAGTCAGGGGTTTGGCTTGGTTGGGTGTACTTGTATGTATTATTTCAGTAGCCGTATTAGGGCCATTATCCTTGGTCGGTGCTGGTGGTATGGCTCTTTTTGCAATTTTCTTCACTGATTTCAAAAAGGAAGAACATATAGAATATACATTGTTCAATAAAAATAAAGCCAATGTGATTAAGGTTGTCAATAACGCAGCCTTCGTTCAATTCGAAACCATCCCGTTTGGTTATTCAGGCTTTGCAAATTTTTACTGCTATAAAAACGAATTGAAAAAAATATTGGCATCCTTGTTACCAATATTAAATTGCCGGGAGTATAGGGAATTTAAAACTATATTGTCATTAAATAGAGCTCCTCACAGTTCTCTGGATGTAGGCGTACCAAGAACACTGGATGAGCTAAAATAATCATTCTGAGAGACTTTCATGTTTATTGCTCTTGGCTCAACCTTAGCATCGGTCCTGTTACATTGGTTCGCCGCCATGGTGTTTTTGACGCGGGTAATCGGAAAGCAAGGGAATAAATAATGGAAAAGAAAAACGAAGTTATTGAGGGCAATGAGCAGGAGATTCCTTTTCGTCTATTACCACAGGAAGAGCAACAACGTATTCTCGATGCCAATCAAAAAAAGTGCGTGAGGCCCCAATTCTTCAGGAGTGGAATATTCGGGTTTCTACACCATTTTCTTGGCTTATTATTTTTCTAGTCACTGCAGTTATGACGTTATTTGCTGTAGGTTGTGTATTACTTACAGGTGATGTTGATTGGGGGTTTGCTTATCTAGCATTTGGTGTTGCTATAGCAATGATCCCTTATTTTCGTTATTTAGTGATGGCAGATAAAAACTATCATTACCGTCTTACAACAGAAGGCGTTATTGTCACTTATCAGGATGTTATTCCAGAAGTAGCTTATACGATAGTCCGTGGTTTGGCTTGGTTTGGCTTGGTTTGGCTTGGTTTGGCTTGGCTTGGCTTGGCTTGGCGTGGTGGTCTGTGTATTTGCAGTGGCTGTATTGGGACCATTTTCTCTGGTGGGGGCTGGTGGGATGGCACTCCTTGCGATATTTTTCACTGACTTTAAAAGTGAAGTAACAGAGCATGAAACCATGTTTAAAAAAGATTGGGGCTATACGTTAATCATCTCCAATAGAAAGAAAGCATTAAGGTTTGAATCAACGCCATTTAAGATTTCACATAGCGATAATTTATATTGTAAATCTGAAGATTTTGAAAAAGTTGTTGGTCTGATCAAAGAGCAGATTAGATGTGTCGATATAAAATATATAAAAGGCCATCCAATGATTTGATTTTTTATATCGTAGCTGTCAGGTGAAGACTGTACAGATCTAGTTATCACCTGACACCGGCCTCAAACCGGTGTCTTGTTTACGCTACTTTAGTGCGCACTTCCTTCGGTATCAATTTCAGACC
>NZ_JBFOCW010000020.1:0-11950 GCF_040908005.1 Aeromonas sp. s1(2024)
CGCGAACTGAAAAAAGAACAGCAGCCCGACGCCACCGGCGGCGGCAGCTAACCGAGCGAACCCCGCACCCTGGGCGGCTCGGGCCTGACGAATGCGTTTCGCATACCAGACGGCCCGACCACCGCCCAACAAGCGGAAAAGGAACACCATGAGCACCGGATTCATTGCCAATGCCACCACGTCGCCAGCCGAAGGGGAGATAGACTCCAGCCCCTTCTGGCCGGCGATCTCGCTGCCTGACCTGCGCGACACCGTCCGGCTCGATGGCACCGTCACCACGGCCCGCCTCAAGCATGCCGTGATCGACGCCATCACCAGCGTCAACCGGGATCTGGCTGACTGGCGCCGCGCCCGTGAGGCAGAAGGGGTCGCCACCCTGGCCGCCGTACCGGGCGAGGTCATCAATGGCGAATCGGCGTACCTGCACAGCTACCGGCGCGCCGTCTATGCCATGACCCGCGCCAACCTGCTGGAGCGTTACACCGACTACAGCGCCACCGGTGATGGCGTCAAAGGGGCCGATGCCAAAATCATCAGCTCTGACGACCTCTACCGCGACGCCCGCTTTGCCATTCGCGACATCCTCGGTACCACCCACATCACCGTGGCGCTCATCTGATGGAGCTGCGCAGCCAACAGGGTGACACCCTCGACCTCATCCTGTTCCGGCACTACGGCTACACAGCAGGCATCACCGAGCAGGTGCTCGCACTCAACCCCGGTTTGGCCGCGCTCGGCCCCATCCTCCCGACCGGAACCCTCATCACAATGCCAGCGGCCCCCACCCAGGCCGAGCAGCCGCTGATCCAGCTATGGGACTGACCATGAGCCGCCTCGACGACGAACTCGAACGACTGGCCGACATCAGCGAGCAGCAACTCGCTGCCCGCATCCACGCCGCCCGCATCAGTGGCACCGGCCCGCACTACTGCATCGACTGCGACAACACCATCCCGCAGGCGCGCCGTGAAGCGATCCGGGGCTGCGAACGCTGCGCCGAGTGCCAGACCATCCACGAATTTCAAACCGCTCGCCACTACGGCAGCAAACGATAAAAACAGGAGAGCACGATGCCAGAACCCATTTCATCCAGTGCAGCAACCAGCACCCTGAGCGCCTTGGCGTTGCTGTCCCTCTTCCCGGGCGTAGACCCCGGCGTCCTGCTCGGTGCATTCGCCGGGGCGCTGGTGTTCATCGCCACCACCGCCGAGCTGGGCAACCTGCGCAAAGCGGGCCTGTTCGTTGCCGCCTTCGTGGCGGGGGCACTGGCGGCGCCGCTGGTTGCCGCCATGCTGGCCAGCGTGCTGCCGCTCAGCGTCGAGGTCCCCAGGGCTGTCGGCGCAATGCTCGCCTCGGCGCTGGCCGTCCACCTGTTGCAGTGGATCCTGCGCAAAACGCCGGAAGACCTGCTCAAACTCCGCAAAGGGGGCTGACATGCTAACCATCCCCTACGCCATGATCTGCGCCGCCATCGCGCTGCGTATCGCCACCTTCAACCGCAACGGGGGCGACTATCGCCCCCTCCCTGCCGTGCTGGCCTGGCTGCTCACCTTCGCCGCCGGTTCCGTGCCCCTGCGTGCCCTGATCGGGGCACTGCCCGCTCCTGACCCAGCCGCCGTCCTGCTGGCTTCTGTCGTACTCACCGCCCTGATCGGTTCCCGCGGATCCGTCATGCGCCTACTGCCACGGCGGCGCCAGCAACCGACCACCGCCAGCCATCTGAACGGGAGGTTTCAACCATGAGCCTGAAAAAAGGGGATACCGGCGCCGCCGTCGCCGACCTGCAGCGTCGCCTGGCCAAAGCCGGTTATCCGCTCGATCCGGATGGCTGGTTTGGCGATGCCACCGAGCGCGCCCTGCTCGCCTTTCAGCGGGACTACATGATCACCGCCATCGGCCAGGCTGGCCCCCGCACCCTGGCCGCCCTGCTCGGCAGCGAGCGGGGCAACCAGTTGCGCATCGGCGACATGCAGGCTGGCGCTGACCTGCTGGGCCTGCCGCTGGCCACCATGGCCACCGTCGCCCAGGTCGAGAGCATCGGCGAGGGGTTCACCACCGACATGCGCCCGGTGGTGCTATTCGAGCGGCATGTGTTCTACAAGCAGCTCACCCAGCACCTGGGCAAGGCCGCCGCCGACCAGATGGCCGCCCATTACCCCAACCTGGTCAACCCCAAGCGCGGCGGCTATGCGGGTGGGGCGGCCGAGTGGGAGCGGCTGCAACTCGCCATCAGCCTGCACCGGGATGCCGCCATCGAGTCGGCCAGTTGGGGGATGTTCCAGATCATGGGCTTCCACTGGCAGGCGCTGGGCTTTGCCTCGGCCAGCGACTGGCAGACCGCCATGCAGCGCAGCGAAGTGGACCACCTCACCGCCCTGTGCCGCTACATCCAGCAAGATCCCGCCATGCACAAGGCCCTGCAGGGTCGCAAGTGGGCTGACTTTGCCCGCCGCTACAACGGCCCGGCCTACAAGGACAATGACTACGACACCAAGCTCGCCAAAACATATGACCACTTTGCCAAGGTCTATCCGGTGAAGGAGGTGGCGGATGTGGCGTAGCCTCCTGCGCTCCCCCCTCACCTGGTTGCTGCTGGCCCTAGCCGTTGCCTTGGCTGGCTGGGGCTGGTCGGCCCGCTCTGCCGCCAAGGCTGAGGGCAAAGTCTCCACCCTGCAAAGCGACCTCAAGGCCGCCAGCAACAAGGCCAAAGAGGCCGAGCAGCGGGAGAAACTCAAAGACGGGGTGATCGATACCATCACCGGCGAGCTGGACGCCCAGGCAACCGCCGCCGCCACGCTGCAACGCCAGCTTGGCGATCTGACCATCACGGCCGCCAACCGGGCTGACACCATCAAGAGGCTCAAACGTGAAAATGCTGAACTCAAGGAGTGGGCTGATCGCCCTCTGCCTGATCCTGTTATCAGGCTGCTCCAGCGCCCCACCCTCACCGGCGCCGCAGATTATCAGGCTCACCTGTCCCGCCCCGGCGCCCTGCCGACTGCCGGCCGCCAGCCCGGCCAATAACGGCGACCTCATGGATCAGCTGACCCAGACCGAGGCCGCCTGGGCCACCTGCGCCGCCCAGGTCGACAGCCTTATCGCCTGCCAGCAACGCCACCAGAACGGGAGGGAGCATGGAAAAACCAAAACAGATCCGTGAGGTACTGACCCGCTGCGTGCCCCACCTCAAGACCAACCCGGACAAGCTGCACATATTCATCGCCCCGGGCAATGTCGAAAGCACCGGCGCACGCTCGCTCTCATTCGAGTGGCAATACCCCCTCACCATCGGCATCGAGGACTTTGCCGGCCACCCGGACCAAATCATGGTGCCGCTGCTGGCCTGGCTGCGCCAACACCAGCCCGAGCTGATGACCAACGACGAGCAGCGCAAAGAGGGCATCACTTTCGAGGCGGAATACCTCGCCAATGACCTGATGGACCTCATCATCACCGTCAAGCTGACCGAGCGGGTCAGGGTGTGGCAAAACGAACAGGGGATTGGCTGGGAGCACCTGCCAGAGCCGCCGGAAGACCCCTATGACGGCATCACCTGGGAACTCTTTATCAACGGGGAGCATCAGCCATGGCCGCCGACGACCTGAACCGCCTGACCCATTGGGCCGATGGCCTGCTGGCCAGCATGGAACCCGCCGCCCGCCGTCAGTTGGCGGGCGAGATGGCCCGCACCTTGCGCACCAGCCAGGCCCTGCGGATCCGCGCCAACGTCCAGCCCGATGGCAGCCCTATGGCCCCGCGCAAGCCTCAGCCCACGCTGAAAAAAAACCGGGGACGCCTGCGCCGCAAGATGTTCTTCAAGATCAGTAACCCGTCCTGGCTCAAGGCCCGCGCCAATGAACATCAAGCCGTAGTCGAGTTTGTCGGCACCGCCAACCGGCTTGTCAACACTCATCACTACGGGTTAAAGGAACGAATTAAGGGCAGAGAGGTGCAATATCCGGCGAGGGAACTGCTCGGGATCACTGAACAAGAGGTGGGGCAACTTGAAAGCTTGCTACTGATGCATTTGGGACAGAAAGGTAGTCGGATAATCAGAGGGGGAAAGTAAGACAACTGTGCTGTTCTAGGGCGGTCGAACCTGCCTGAACGATACCTCAAGCAGTTTTGCTAAACCAAAGAGAAAAGGGGGTTCATGTATCGTCTCATGACGCCGCCTGACCTCAAGAATGAAAATACGGAAAAAATCTTGCCACCACCCATGCCATTTGGCGGGAGGGCGTTCTTGCACTTCCCAAGGAAGTAACCAATCCAGTCTGGAGGAATTCAGAGCTTGCTCTTGGCAAGACTGAATCCTATCCAATCGTTCAGCAGCCCAGTCCAAGACCCTGTGAATTTTATCGAGGTCTATTGGGTGCCGATGGCCAGAACGTTTTGTGACAAATAATTCCAATTTCAGTCCTAAGCTTCATTGGTCAAAAATCTACCCTACGTATAAGCCCGCCACTGCTTTGGCCGACTCAACCTTAACTGGAAGATTTGGCGTCTCCTCCAGTGGAACAGAAATCAGAACTTAGCTAACGCCCAATGGCTAACGAGTAAAGTTGTCATTGTCTTAGTTACCTAGATCGATGCTGATGGATTTGAAGTTGTTGAACATGTTTCATTGTGATTGCATGTGCTCCTGCACTTTCGAAATGTCGTCTCGTTTCTACTCAATAATGCTCTCCTGTTGTTAAAACCCTTGCTGCCTGCCAAGGCAACGAAGGCTAAGCGAACCACCTCTTAACCAGCTCCTGAAACCAATCCTGAATTGACTCAGGTAGCGAGTCAAAAATCCAGGTAAGGGCCTCTCGGACGAGCCATCGTTTGATTTCAGATTTCACGATTTGCAGCCAAGAAACTTGATCAGCTGCAACACCTTTCTCGTGTCTCCTGTTATCAGACTTAGGTTTCGAACGCTTATGCGTACTTGAACTTACGTTTTTACTCTTGTGTCTCGTCATATCTCAGACTCACAGATATGAGGGACACCTGATTTACCTGTTTGTCGCGGGTAGTCACGACAAAACAGTATCTTGGGATGAGAACGCTAGTTTTCAAGTCTTTGGCTTGAGTGTTTTATGAACGCAGCTGAGAGCTGTTAGCCATTACTCGTGCAGGCCAGATTTGCCCCCGCCAGTGTGCCAGCGCCGTACACACTGGCCGCCCCTCGCCTTACTCGCCATTGCCCAAAACAATGGCCCCATGCAACCGACCCCGACTGAACTCCAACGCCTGATCGACAACCTGATCCGCATCGGCACCGTCACCGCCGTGCGATCAGGGGAATGTCGCGTCAAGACAGGCGACCTCATCACCAACTGGCGGCCCTACGCAACTGCGCGGGCCGGGAGGAATCGCACCCGCCATCGCCTCTCCATTGGCGAACAGGTGCTGATGCTCTCGGTCAGCGGCGATTTGCGCAATGCCTACATCGTCGGCCCCATCAATTGCGCTGCCTTCCCAGAACCCTTGGCAGGCGATGACAACCCGGATCTCGACCGCACCGAATACAGCGATGGCGCCGTCATCGAGTACAACCCGGCCACCGGGGCGCTCAATGCTAGCGGCATCAAGCGCGCCACCCTCTCGGCCTCGGTGACCGTCAAGCTGATCACCCCCATGGTGGAATGCACCCAGGCGCTCAAGGTCGGTTCAACCATCGAGGCGGGCGGCAAGATCACCGCCCCCAGCGCCACCATCGGCGGCATCGAGGTGACCACCCACAAGCACGGAAATGTCAGCACCGGCAGCGGCACCTCCGGGGGCCCGCAATGAACTGGCTCGGCATGAATGCAGCCTCTGGCCGCGCCATCAGCGCCACCGACCACATCATCCAGTCGGTGCGCGACATCCTCATCACCCCGGTGGGATCCCGCGTCATGCGCCGCGATTACGGCAGCGAGCTGTTTTACCTCATCGACCAGCCACAGCATCAGGCCACCCGCCTGCGCCTGATGGCCGCCACCGTGCAGGCCCTCATCAACTGGGAACCCCGCATCACCATCACCCGGGTCGATGTGCTGGGCGGCGGCATGGATGGCGCCCTTACCGTCGAGCTCACCTGGCAGCGCAAGGACGGCGGCGCGCCGGGTACCGGAACAGAGAGCGCCACTATTGCCATTCCCACAGGAGCCGCCAATTGAGCACCATCACCCTCTCTCAACTGCCGCAGCCCGATGTGATCGAGGTGCTCGATTTCGAGACCATCCTCGCCGAGCGCAAGGCCTATTTTGTCAGCCTCTATCCGGCAGACCAACAGGCAGCCATCGCCGCCACCCTGGCGCTCGAATCCGAGCCCATCACCAAGCTGCTGCAAGAAAATGCCTATCGTGAGCTGATCCTGCGCCAACGCATCAACGATGCCGCCGTCGCCAACATGTTGGCCTGGGCCAAGGGTAGCGACCTCGACAACCTGGTGGCTAACTGGAAGGTGCAGCGGCTCATCATCCAGCCGGGTGATGACACCGCCACCCCGCCGGTGCCAGAAATCAAGGAAGATGACGAGGCGCTGATCCTGCGCGCCCTGATGGCGTGGGATGGCTTGAGCGTGGCGGGCCCCACCGGGGCCTATGAGTATTTCGCCCTCTCGGCGGATGGCAAGGTCGCCGATGCCAAAGGATCGAGCCCGACCCCAGCCGAGGCGCTGGTCACCATCCTCAGCACCGAGGGGGACGGCACCGCCGATGCGGCGCTGATTGCCAAGGTAGACGCTGCCCTGAGCCACGAAGACAAGCGGCCGGTGGCCGACCGGCTCACCGTGCAGGCAGCCGGCATCCTCCCCTACACCATCACCGCCCAGTTGCACATCAGCAGCCAGGGGGCCGAGGCAGATGTGATCCTGCAGGCAGCCCGTGACCAGCTCGCAGCCTTTATCAACCCGCGCCGCCGCATCGGGGTCGAGGTGCCACGCTCTGCCATTGATGCCGCCCTCCATGTGCAGGGCGTGCGCAAGGTCGATTTGATCGGCTGGGCAGACATCGCCCCCAGTCCTACCCAGGCCGCCTATTGCACCGGCTTCACCGTGGAGCGAGCGCCATGAGTGCCATCCTGCCGCCCAGTACCACCCGCACCGAGCGCAGCCTGGCAACGGCGGGTGCCAATGCCCAGGCCTTGCCGATCCCGTTCCGCTCACTCTGGTCACCCTGGACCTGCCCCACCCACCTGCTGCCCTATCTGGCCGCCAGCTGGAGCGTCGACCGTTGGGATGACAAATGGCCTGAGGCCACCAAGCGCCAGGTCATCGCCAATAGCTACTTCGTCCACAGCCGCAAGGGCACCGTGGGTGCAATCAGGCGAGTCATTGAGCCAATGGGGTTTCTGGTTGACGTGGTGGAATGGTGGCAAACGGAACATGACAACCCCCCTGGCACATTCAGTATCGATCTGAGGCTAAACGGCTCTGGTATCTCGGAAGAACTACACGAAGAAATAGAGAACCTGATCTACAACGCCAAGCCAATGACCCGGCATATCACGGGCATCAACATGAGTATGCAGTCAAATGGAGGGTCATCGATCGGGGCGGAAGTCATGGCAGGCGACAAAATATCAATCCATCCAGAGCTAAAAACCGTTGCGACCAGCGGCGGTGCAAATTATGGCTGCGCAACGGTCATCAATGAGTCTCTGCGCATTTTACCGACACAGGAGTAACCATGCAGATTTACAAAACCATATTGACTCAGACAGGCATCAACAAGCTGGCCATGGCTGCGGGCGCCACTCCTCTGCGCATTACTCACATGGCGGTGGGTGATGGGAACGGTGCTGAAACCACACCGAACGAGGAACAGACCACCCTCGTCAATGAAGTCTACCGGACAGATATCAATTCATGGGAAGTCGATCCCAACAACCCGAATCAACGCATCGCCGAGATGTTCTTGTCCGAAACAGTAGGGGGGTGGTGGGTCTATGAATTGGGATTGTTCGATGCAGATGGCGACCTGATCGCGGTCGCCAATACTCCCGCAAGCTACAAGTCAGTGATGGCACAGGGTTCAGGCAGAACAATGACACTGGAAATGGTCATTGCCATCGGTAACTCGGCAAGTGTGGAAGTAATAGTCGACCCGTCACAGGCAATGGTGTCACGGGCATACCTGAGCCAAACCATTGATAAAGAGAAAGAAAAAACGGCTCTCAGAAACTTCAAAGATTTGCACTCTTGCCTGCAACTGATCAAGGCGTCCTACGGCTCTGTGAACGTACTGGGTGACAGCATCACAGAGGGCGTTGGCGCATCCAGTTTTCCCCAGTCCTGGTACTCGATGTTTTACCAAATGATCATGGACATGGAGCAGGGACAGGATGCCGAGATCATCTCCAATTTTGAGATTTCCGGCAAATATGGCGTCGAGATAAGTGGCCCTGCATCCATCACCGATGCCGGGCCAATAGGCAAAGCACTCTTGATGGAAAACCTGTCATCTCTGTATTTCTACGGCGACTTCGAGTTTGTCGAGGTCTACTTCAACCGCACCCCTTCGGCAGGCAAGCTCCAGTTCATGAAGGATGGCGTGGTTTATAAAACCATCGACTGTGCAGGGGAGAACATAGTGGATGCCCTGACATTCCCATCACTCTATGCCAGTCGAGGTTACGGCCGCCATACTATCAAGGCCGTTGATGGTGATGTGACGCTGACAGGCCTAATCAGGTTGAACCATGCAGATGAGCGGATCCACATCAACAGAATGGCCTTCTCGGGCGCATCAAGTACGGATTTCAATACACCGGAACGGCTGGCATCAATCAAAAGACAGGGGGCATTTTTCGAATCAAAAAAGAACCTGTTCATCATTGCTCTGGGCACCAACGATATCTACAACAGTGGTAAAGCCACCACGCCAGACCAGCTGAAAGCCAACATCAAAAATATCGCGGTCACCCTCAATCATGGCGACAATGTCGTCGCCATCATGATCCCACCGATCGCAGATGAACATATCTGGCCAGCCGCAAAAGCCCGCCACATTCAATACGCTGCATCCATTAGGCTGCTTGCCGCAGAGCTGGGGGTGATGGTGATCGATTGCTCATCGCTCGACCTGCTTGAAAACAATATGTATATCGATGGGGTACACCCCAATGATGCCGGTCATCAGGCCATCTTCGAACATGTCGTCAGGCAACTAAATGGACTGCTGGGAGTCTCTGAAGCAGCACTGGAACCGGGGGTTCATGGCACATGGCTACCATCAATTGCTGGGTACAGCCACTCAGGCCAGAATGAATATGAATATCGCCATGGCCACTATGTGAAGATGGGACGGTTGGTTATTGCTCAGGTAGCCATGGGAGTAAAAAATATAGACCCTGCGATGGATGGGTACATAGGCGTAAACCTGCCCTTCCCGACATCATCCAGCATCATGGAACAATCAGGGGCGATAGGCATGATTGTTGGTGTCAACCTCCCTGATACATCCCGCCAATTTGTGATCGACTGCATTAAAGGTGAACCATTCGCCATCATTCGAGGTGTGGCGCCAGGACAACCTTATGCCGATGTCGTGAGCGTGTCGGACAATGCCAGGCTGGCATTTACCATCAGCTACTTCACCGACTGATTCACCGCCAACCACCCCGCCTGTGCGGGGTGTTTCGTGACTGCCGTCATCCGTCACCTTGTCACCGCTTCGCCAGTGTGTACGGCCCTCACACACTGGCCGCCGCTCGCCAGACATCCCCTGCCCCTGCATCCTGACCCTGCTCGCATCACAGGCATTACCTACGCACAGAATGCTCCGTCCGGACAACAGGAGAACCTATGGCACTGGACCAATTTCACCACGGCGTGCGCGTCGTGGAAGTCAACGAGGGCACGCGCACCATCCGCACCGTCGCCACGGCGGTGATCGGCATCATCTGCACCGGCAGCGATGCGGATGCCGCTTACTTCCCCCTCAACAAACCCGTGCTGATTGCCAACCTGCCGGCGGCCATCGCCAAGGCGGGCAGCACCGGCAACCTCAAACGCTCGCTGCAAACCATCTATGACACCGTCAACACCATCGTCATCGCCGTGCGTGTGGCCGATGGTGCCGACGCCGCCGAGCTCACCAGCAACATCATCGGCACCATACTGCCGGATGGCAGCTATACCGGCCTCAAGGCGCTGGAGCGGGCCGCCCCGGTCACGGGCGTCAAGCCGCGCATCCTCTGCGTGCCGGACAACTGCACCCTATCCATCGCCACTGCCCTGGCGGGTGCGGCCAAAAAGCTGCGCGCCTTCGCCTATGTGCCAACCATTGCCGACACCGTCGAGGCGGCGCTCGCCTACCGCGAGAACTTCTCCAGCCGCGAACTGATGCCGATCCACGGCGACTGGACCGCCTGGGACACCGCCGCCAATGCCAGCATCAAGCTCGATGCCTGCCTCAAGGCGGCCGCCATGCGGGCATTCATCGACAAGGAGATCGGCTGGCACAAGACCCTGTCGAACGTCGGCGTGACCGGGGTCGATGGCATGACCAAGGCCCTGTTCTGGGATCTGCAAGACCCCGACACCGAGGTCGGCCTGCTCAACGCGAGCGAAGTCACCGCCCTGATCCGGGCGGACGGCTTCCGCTACTGGGGCAACCGCACCTGTTCCGATGACCCGCTGTTCGCCTTCGAGAACTACACCCGCACCGCCCAGATCCTGGCCGACACCATGGCCGAGGCACACATGTGGGCCAACGACAAACCGCTCACCCCCACCCTGGTGAAGGACATCGTCGAGGGCATCAAGGCCAAAGGCCGCGAACTGGTGGCAGGCGGTTACCTGCTCGGTTTTGACTGCTGGTACAACGAGGAGCTCAACGACAAAGACACCCTCAAGGCCGGCAAGCTGCGCATCGATTACAACTACACCCCGGTGCCGCCGCTCGAAGACCTCGGCTTCATCCAGCGCATCACCGACACCTACCTCATCGACTTCGGCGCCCGCGTCGCGGCCGCCGCATAAGGAGCCACCATGGCACTGCCACGCAAACTCAAACGCCTGAACGTCTTCCTCAATGGCGATAACTGGGTCGGTGAAGCGGAAGATTTCACCCCGGCCAAGCTGTCCCGCAAGTTTGAAGCCTATCGCGGCGGCGGTATGGGGGGTGCTGTCAACATCGACATGGGGCTGGATGACAGCGCCCTCGATGTCTCATTCACCTTCGGCGGCTACGGCGAACCCCTGCTGAATTGCATGGGTGAGCCCAAAGCCGACGGCACCAGCCTGCGCTTTGCCGGATCAGTCCAGCGTGATGACACCGGCGAAGTGGTCGCCGTCGAGATCGTCTGTCGTGGCCGCTTCAAAGAGCTCGACCGCGGCACCCTCAAGGCAGGCGACAACACCCAGGCCAAGGTCAGCATGGTCAACACCTACTACAAAGAGACCATCAACGGCCGGGTGATGCACGAGATTGACCTGATCAACATGGTCGAGATTGGCCCCGACGGCGTCGACCGCATGGCCGAACACCGCAAAGCCATCGGCCTCTAACCCACCCAACAACCCAACGGGCGGCCCTTATCCCAACAGAAAGTGCCGCCCTCACCACATCCACAACAGGAACAAGCACCATGGAACAGAAAGAAATCACCCTCGACACCCCGATCCAGCGCGGCGAGAACACCCTCAACAGCCTGATCATCCGCAGCCCCAAGAAGGCGGGCCACCTGCGCGGGCTCAACACGATGGACATCGTCCAGATGAACGTGGATACCCTCATCAAACTGCTGCCCCGCATCACCGACCTGACCGAAAAGGAAGTCAACGACATGGACCCGGCTGACCTGCTCAAAGCCGGGGTAGTGGTGGTCGGTTTTTTGATGGGCTCGCAGCAGGAGGCCTACCTCACTGCATAGATGACCTGATGGCAGAGATCGCCATCATCGCCCACTGGCCGCCGTCCGAGATGGCGGCCATGGAGATCAGCGAGCTGATGGGCTGGCACCAACGCCTCGTTGA